>NZ_JAUBQE010000021.1:0-110526 GCF_036701115.1 Microcoleus sp. Pol1C5
TAGCTAAAGATTCCATCCTGTTTTGAATAATGTTTTTGGCTCTTGATCGCTACATCATACATAAATTCAGCAACGCCTATCTGAATGTATTATTATTTGGTATTGCGGGTTTTGGGCAGATTGCTAAATTTTTGCATAAATTGGCGATCGATCCAATCTTTCCAGTACCACAGCAGCGCCGATTCCCACATGAAAGATCCGCGAGAGGCGATCGCCCTTTTATTCCCAGTACCAATTAACCCTAAGTATTGTTCCTGCGGTGCAAAGGGTTTGAGGGGTTTTCCCAATAAAAACTGCTGCAAGTTTTCAAAAAGCGGTTTGCCCTGACGCACGGCAAACACGCCTGCTTTGGGACGGGGATAATTAAGCATCGCAGCGATATCGCCAGCCCCAAATACGTTGGGGTGAGAGACTGATTGCAAGCAATCGTTGACTTGCATAAAGCCGTTTGAGTCGGCTGCTAAACCGGATTCTCCGATCCAATTGGCTGCCGATGCTTGTGTCACCCAAAAAATGCGATCGCACTCTAATTCTAAACCTGATTTACAGGAAATTTGGTAATTGGTAGGGAATTGAAGAGTGCTTTCCCTCTCATTTTTTTTTACAGCACAAACTTTTTCCTTTAAATGCAATTGAATGCCGCGACTGATGAGAATTTCTTGAAGGCGGCGACGCACCCGCTGATTGTGTCCCTGCATCAATTCAGCACCGCTGTGCAACAAATGAATTTCTGATGATAAATTGTCTAAATTTTCTTCCCTCTTCCTTCTTCCTTCTTCCTGACATCCGTTACATCCGTTAGAGAATCCGTTGCCGAACTTCCCTCTTCCTTCTTCCCTCTTCCTTCTTTCCTCTTCCTTCCCCAATCGAGATTGCATATTTAATGCTAATTCTACGCCGCCTGCACCGCCACCGACAATTGCGATCTGCAGCGGTTTATCGGGATGATTTTGCCTAGATTGTATCAACTGATTCCAGCTAGCTAAAAACTCCGGTACGGGTTTAGCTGCAATTGCATATTTAGCGGCACCCGGTACAGATAAAGTCGCAGGGGTGCTGCCGATATCCACAGAAAGCACATCAAAATTAACCGGAGAGCGAGTTTGACAAATAACTAAGTTTTTGTTAAAGTCGATCGCGATCGCCCGATCGACCAATATTTGACACCCGGCAAATTCAGCGAGCGATCGCAAATCGATGTGACATTGATCGTAATCGTAAAACCCGGCAACGTGCCCCGGCAGCATCCCGGAATAAGGCGCGTGCAGGACATCGCTAATCAGAGTCAAACGCACTCCAGGCAGCGGTTTGATGCCGAACATTTTTAATACGATAGCATGACTGTGACCGCCACCAATTAACACTAAATCTTTCACAATTACAGATGTTCGATCGAAATATTCCAGCACCGATATTGTACAGCACTCGCATTCCTTGGGCCACACTGTCCGGTAAAGAGAGCTTGCAGTGCGTAATGAATGATTTCCCACCACTTTGACATAATGCTCTCATCTACTCTCTGTGTCATAGATTATACTTCGCTCAGTTGCAATCGCATAACATCAATCCACCTATTGCACTTAACCGATTCCACATTCAGCGCCAATGGCTGTAGACTGTAGAGCGACCAAATTTTATCACCAAATTATGCCGGGGTGTGTTTCGATAGCTAACTCACCATTCAAAACTATGACATTACGCATCCTTCCGCGCAGTTGGCAGCGATCGATTAAAACTCTTTTCCCGCTTCTGTTTGCCCTCTCATTCATTATAGTATTGCTGGCGAACAACTTGATTCCTGCGATCGCCCAGCAACCCCGCCAGGAAATTCGCGGCGTTTGGATGACGACAAACGACAAAGACATCCTCAGAGATCGTCGCAAACTAGGAGATGCTGTCAGCCAACTAAAACGGTTAAATTTTAACACTATTTATCCTGTAGCCTGGAATTCTGGCTATGCAATGTATCCCAGCTATGTAGCGCAGCAAAGAGACATTCAACCCTTTGTTTACAGAGGGTTAGACGGACAAGATATGCTCGCAGATTTAATTGATAAAGCTCACCACCAAGGCCTGCTAGTAATTCCTTGGTTTGAGTTTGGTTTTATGGCTCCTCCCACATCAGAATTAGCCTTAAATCATCCCGAGTGGCTGACACAAAAACAGGACGGCAGCCAAACATCAAACGACGCGGGCGGGGAAGTAGTTTGGCTCAATCCCTTTCATCCAGAAGTCCAGCAATTCATTACCGAACTCGTACTAGAAATCACCACTCAATATAACGCAGACGGCATACAATTTGACGATCACATGAGTTTGCCGGCCGAATTTGGCTACGATGAATACACAGTTGCTTTGTATACCAAAGAAACAAAAAAAGCTCCGCCAAAAGATTTTCAAAATCCAGCATGGGTGCAGTGGCGAGCAAATAAAATTACCGCTTTTATGTCGCAGCTAAATCAAGCCGTCAAAGCAGTCAAACCCAATGCAATTTTCTCGATTTCTCCCAATTACTACGATTTTGCTTACAAACATCACCTGCAAGATTGGCTGGCTTGGGTGCGTTTGGATATTGCCGACGAGCTAATCGTGCAAGTCTACCGTCCCAATCTAGAATCATTTGTGGACAAGATTAACCGTCCAGAAATGCAAGAAGCACAGCAAAAAATTCCCACCGGAGTTGGGATTATGACAGGTTTGAGAAATAACCCAGTACCGATTCACCAAATTAAATCTCAGGTGCAAGCAGTCCAAGGATACGGCTTAGGTGTCGCTTTCTTCTACTACGAAAGCTTGTGGGAATATGCACCCGAACCACTCGCCGATCGACTTTCTCAATTTAGTGCTTTCTTCCCGTCTTCTGCATTCCGAACAGCGCTACAAATACCCAGACGCGCGGCGAATTTCCCTCCACCTGCGCCACCCAAACCAGACCCGAAAGCTAAGCCAGAGCAACCTACCAAAAACAGCCAACCCTCGCCATTACCAACCACGTAAAATAATTAAAAAGTAGGGTGCGCATTGCGCACCTTACCGCGACATCAATCATTAATCATCAATAAAAATGCAAACTAACCAAAAACTTTTACTTCCAAAAATGGGCTGTGGCACTTGGGCCTGGGGCAACAGATTTCTCTGGGGCTACAATGAAAGTATGGACGACGAATTGCAAGCCGTTTTCAATCTTTGTGTTAGTAACGGCGTCACTTTATTCGATACCGGCGACTCTTACGGAACAGGGAAATTAAACGGACGCAGCGAACAGCTTTTGGGGCAGTTTTCTCAACAATATCAAGGTGCAAATAAAGACAGTATTTGTATTGCGACAAAACTGGCTGCTTATCCTTGGAGACTGACGCGACAATCAATGATATCTGCTTGCAAAGCCTCTGCTGGGCGCCTCGGAAAAAATGTAGATTTGGTACAAATGCACTGGTCTACAGCTAATTACGCTCCTTGGCAAGAGGGGGCTCTTTTAGACGGTTTGGCTGACCTTTACGAGCAAGGATTGGTCAAGGGAGTGGGCTTGTCTAATTACGGGCCGAAACGGCTGAAATGGGTGTACCGGAAATTTAGCGATCGCCAAATTCCTATTGTTACTTTACAAGTGCAATATTCGCTACTCTCCACCTATCCGGTAACAGAACTCGGATTGAAAGATGTTTGCGATGAATTGGGTATAAAATTGATTGCTTACAGTCCTCTAGCCTTGGGTTTGCTGACAGGTAAATACTCGGAAAATGGCTCTCTTCCTAAAGGTATCCGAGGTTTGGCGTGCAAGCAGCTACTTCCGGGGATGCGATCGCTTTTGGAGTGTTTGCGAGAAATAGCGGCATTCAGGAACAAGAGTGTTTCGCAGGTAGCCATCAACTGGTGCATCTGTAAAGAAACTATTCCGATTCCGGGGGCTAAATCTGTGGAACAGGCGAGGGATAATATTGGTGCTTTGGGCTGGGAGTTAGACTCCGGGGAGATTGCAGAATTGGATAAGGCGGCGGCGAGTGTAGATAAGAAAATGGTGCAGAATATCTTTCAAACTCGATAATTAGATAGCGGTAAGGTGCGCACTGCGCACCCTACATATAAAGCTAACCGCAAAAATTTTCCACACACCGCACAAACATTTCTACACCCATCCCTAGCGCAGTTTCATCAAAATCAAAACGCGGGTGATGGTGCGGGTAAGCTAAGTTTTTCTCTGGATTTGCTGAACCCAAAAAGAAATAGCAACCGGGAACTTCTTGCAAAAAGAACGACATATCCTCGCCGCCCATTGTTTGGCATTCGGGAACGATTCCTGCAGGAGTTTCGACAACTGATTCTGCCACGCCGCGCACCAATTCAGCTATTCTCGAATCATTAATAACTGGCGGATAAAGCGAACAATAATCTAATTGGTAATTTGCCCCGTGACTCTGACAAATTCCGGCAATTACTTGCTCGATTCGCTGTGCAAAATAACCTTGATATGCAGGATTGAAATAGCGCACCGTGCCACCGATTTGAGCGGTATCGGCAATGACGTTGTGGGTGTGGCCTGCGTGGAATTTGCCGACAGTTACTACCGCTGAGTCGATCGGGTCAATATTCCGCGCGACGATTGCCTGCAAAGCGCTGACAATTTGGGCTGTAACTACGATCGAGTCCACAGTCTGATGTGGCATTGCGCCGTGTCCACCTTTGCCAAAAATCGTGCAGTCAAAAACTTCGACAGCTGCCATCAAAGCGCCGCTGCGGACGCCTACAGTGCCCAAAGGTAGATTGTTCCACAAATGCAAGCCGACGATCGCATCAACATCAGGATTCTTTAAAACTCCCGCTTCAATCATCGGTTTTGCCCCTCCTGGCCCTTCTTCGGCGGGCTGAAAGATAAATTTTACTTTACCCGAAAAGCTGTGTTTGTGCTTTGCGAGATAACAAACAGTACCGAGGGCGATCGCAGTGTGGCCGTCGTGGCCGCAAGCGTGCATAATTCCATCATGCTGCGATCGATAATCCACCTCATTTTCTTCTTGAATAGGCAAAGCATCCATATCCGCGCGAATTGCCAAAACCCGTCCCGGTTTGCCGCTGTCTATAGTTGCGACAATACCAGTTTTAGCAATATTAGTTTCATGATCTATTCCCCATTCCTGCAACTTTTGCGAGACAAACTGCGCCGTTAAATTTTCATCAAAACTCAACTCGGGTTTTTGGTGCAAAAGGCGACGCCATTCGACTAGCTGAGGCTGCAAATTTCTAATCTCCAGCCGCAATTGAGATAAATCGACAGACGTTAAATTCGGTAAAGTAGAAACCATGTTTTATTCTCCTTTTTTTTGATCAGGTTTTAGATTTAATCAATTGATAAATGGTAATCACTAATTATAGCAACCAGGAATAATTTGTGAAACTCTATTTTCCCTTTCTCTGCGCTCTCTGCGCTCTCTGTGGTTAAAATAAAATCTTCTTCAATCCTATCCCAGTTGTGCAGGAGATTTTTTTTTATGAACCGCAGAGGGCGCAGAGTACGCAGAGGAAGAGAAGAAAGAGAAAGAGAGGTGTTTAGAATAGGGTTATTTAGAAGTCTGAGCAACTAAATTAACCCCTGGCAGTAACCGCTCTAAATCTAAATCTGAAGCAATTTTAGCTAATTTAGCAAGGTCACTCGGGTCATCTAAATGCGGCAAAATACCCAACACAGGTATTTGAGTCAGCGACTGGATCAAATCAACGGGCGCTAGATCGGCAATTTCTTGTTCCGAATAAGCTTTAACGCAATTGAGCACAATTCCTCTCAGCTTAAAACCACTGTGTCTGGCAAGAGCAACATTCGCTACAGCTTGCCCGATCGCCCCCAACCTCACAGGTACTACTAAAACCCCCCTCAGCCGCCAATCCCTGGCAATATCGGCCACCGTCAGTTCCCACGTTACAGGCGATCCCAGCCCTCCCAAAGATTCCACCAACACAAAATCCTTGCGCTGCGAGAGGCTTTGCCACGCCGTCCAAACCTTTTCGAGTTCGATACGTCTCCCCTCCCGTTCCGCAGCAATCGGCGGTGCTAGAGGCGCATCAAAGTGCAGCGGATTGAGTTCTTCGGGGGATTGGTCGAGGGAAAACAAACGGGTGTAGAGTTCGCGATCGCCCGTTCCTGTTTGCAACAGCTTCATAATTCCCAAACTGCGCTCGGGAAAATACATTTGCCAATAAGCAGCCAGAGCGCTGGTCAAAACAGTTTTGCCCGCGTCGGTATCAGTTCCAGCAATTAGCAGCGAGTTCATTGGCAAAAAGCTAACAAATAATTGGCCTCAACCTCAGTCTAGGGGAATTTTGCCAGAAGTTTAGAGTTCTGGCGATGGTGCGGGCGTTGGTGCTGGTTCCGGTGACGGCGCGGGTTCCGGTTCCGGTTCCGGCGACGGTGCAGGAGTTGGGGCCGGTTCCGGTGACGGCGCGGGAGTTGGTTCCGGTTCCGGTGACGGTGCGGGTGTTGGCGACGGCGCGGGAGTTGGTGCGGGTGTTGGCGCGGGAGTTGGTGCGGGTGTTGGCGACGGCGCGGGCGTCGGTTTGGGTGCGGGAGTTGGTGCGGGCGTCGGTTTGGGCGTCGGTTTGGGCGCGGGAGTCGGCGCGGGCGTCGGTTTTGGTGTCGGAGTTGGCGCTGGGCTTGGTTCTGGGCTCGGTTCCGGCAAAGGTTCTGGACTGGGTTCCGGCAAAGGTTCGGGGCTGGGTTCCGGCAAAGGTTCGGGGCTGGGTTCCGGCAAAGGTTCTGGGCTGGGTTCCGGCAAAGGTTCTGGGCTGGGTTCCGGCAAAGGTTGCGGGGTTGGGGTTGGCAAAGGTTGCGGGGTTGGGGTTGGCAAAGGTAGCGGGTTTGGTACCGGAGTTAGTGTCGGGGTTGGACTTGTGAGTGCTGGCGGTGTCGGAGTGGGTTTGGGGCGCGAATTGTTGAGAAATGAGCCGACTAAAGCCCAGGAACCGAAGCCAGTCAAGATTACTAAGCCCGCCAGCAGTCCGATCGCAGCGATGGGATTGTCCCAAAAAGTGTCGCCTGCTGGCTCACTTAACGGGTCTGGCTGGTTTTGCGGGCGGGAACTCCGGGCGGCTGGCTGGTTGGGCGGGGGGGAAGTCGGGGCGGCTGGCTCCGGCGGCCTGCCCACGGCCACCGTTGCTATTAGCGAAGGGTTTGTCGGCACCACTGCAGGCGGCGCGGGCGGTACAGTTGGCTGGCTAGGCTTAGGATTAGTTTGGGCGTCGAGTGCTTGGGCAACTTCGCTGACAGATTGATATCGATCGCCCGGAGACCGGCTCAACATCCGATTCAGCACCAAAGCCAAACCCGTGCTCACCTGCACTTGCTGCTGCCAATTCCACTGCAGCGTTGTTTGATCGAGCAATTCCTGCGGTTCTTTGCCTGTCAGCAGGACGATCGCCGTTACAGCTAAAGCGTAGAGGTCGCTGCTGGCTGTTGCTCGCCCGCTGTGCAACTGTTCCATCGGCGCGTAACCGATTTTACCGACTGTTGTCGCGTGGGCTGTTCCTTCGGGAGACTGGACTTTGGTGGCGAGTTCCTTCACCACTCCAAAGTCAATCAGCACCGGCATTTGGTCGTTTTCCCTGCGGATGATATTTTCTGGGGAGATGTCGCGGTGGATGATGCCGCGGGCGTGGATGTGAGCGAGTACCGGCAGCATTTGCCGGATAAATACCAAGACTTCGGCTTCGGTGAAGCTGCGACCATTTGAAGTTCGATCGAGCAACAGTTCGCGGTAAGTCATCCCTTCCACGTAATCCTGCACTAAAAACAAACGCTGGTTCTCTTCAAATATTGCCCGAAACTGGGGAATTTGCGGGTGCCCAATTTGGTAAAGTATTGCCGCCTCTCTTTGAAACAATTCCTTCGATTTTTCCAACACATAAGGCCCGCTTTGCACCGGAATCAATTCCTTCAGGGCGCAGCGTTCTTGAAACCGTCCCAAATCTTCTACTAAATAAGTCCGGCCAAATCCTCCTTGACCTAAAATATTCACCAAGCGGTAGCGGTTTTGTAGGAGAGTTCCAATAGCAATAGGTGGCTGCATAAGTTTAAGTAGAAACTGTTAAAAAATAGACGATCGCTCACAGACTTAGTAATGCTATGTCTTTAATGCTCTTGAGCATACTTCACTATCTGTAGTCCCCAGTCCCGACCAAAGTTAGTATTTTACATTTTTTTGACATTCTTGGACGCAAGGATGCTCAGAAACCGGGTTTTTTCACGAAAATACACAGGTTGCAACCCGCAAACCCGATCTAAAACCCGGTTTCTGCGTCAATATCTCAAGGGAGAAATGCACGATTTTTCGTAGAAACCGGGTTTTTTGGCCTTAGCCCTAATAAATTGTCGCCCCTCGGTCTAGGCTATACATCTCTATAAAGCTGGAGATTATTTATGGGAGATGTCTGCTGACTACTGACTACTGACTAAGCTTTGCTTTCACCATGTCTTGAATTCTGTTACCGTCTGCTTTGCCTTTAAGCTGCTGCATTGCCTTGCCCATCACCTTGCCCATATCTTTTGCAGAAGTAGCGCCAACCGAAGCAATCACTTCGTCAACGACTTGACTCACCTCTTCGTCTGACATCTGCGGCGGCAAATACTCTTCAACAATTGCTAACTCCGCCTCCTCTTGTGCCACTAAATCTTCGCGGCCACCTTTGCGGTATTGTTCGATCGAATCCCGGCGCTGTTTGGCTATTTGCATCAAAATTTCCATTTCTTGAGCTTCTGTCAGCGTCTCTTGGCCAGAGGGACGAAGGCTGACTTCTTTTTCGAGAATAAATTTCTTGATGCCGCGAACTGTTTCCAAGCGAACTTTGTCCTTGGACTTCATGGCTGCTTTGATTTCTGCGTCAATGCGTTCTCTTAAGCTCATCGATTTCTACCTTGCTTTGCCCAATATCAAAAATCTGGAGTATGCTTCCGATTCTTAACTTTTTTTACAGTATTTTTCAAGTTTATTGCCTGTTGGCGGCATTTTTATCGCATTGAACCCGGATGCCTTCGGCCTTCGACTGAATTTTGGGCGGCTTGACTTCCAGCCTCGGCCCCAAATTGACTCACGCCAGAACTTTTAGACGCCGGGACATAAGTGCGATCGTACTTCTGCCAGTACAGAGTTCGCTAGAACCCACATTCCACACCTTGGGGGTGTCACACAGCATAATTACGCAGAATGCTCTATCTTTACAGTAATAAATTATGCCTTTAAAAAGTAATTTATCCGTTAATGTACGGTATTCTAGTATAACTTATAGTTTTATTGGTGGATAAAAATAAGTAAAAACCGATTGTGACCCTTGAGGGTGCCGAAAGTGGGCTAGAAACCGGGTTTCTCGGACATATTTCTGCAAGTCCTATTCAATTCGTCTAACTTCACACTTGTGGTCGCCCCGAAAGTTAAATCTATTAAAAAATTGGCTGAATATTTCTAGTTTCAGATGGTAAGATAGCGATGGAATAAACGTCCTGCAAGAGGCCTGCTGTGATCCGTTCTGCTACTTTACCGCTTCCGCTTCCCGAGCCGCCGGTTTCCGCTCATGACCGTCTGCGGCTGTTCTCCGGTTCTGCTAATGTTCCCCTCGCCCAAGAGGTGGCTCGCTATCTGGGGATCGATTTGGGGCCGATGGTTCGCAAGCGGTTTGCTGATGGGGAACTCTACGTTCAAATTCAAGAATCGATTCGGGGTTGCGATGTTTACTTGATTCAGCCAACTTGCTGTCCGGTAAACGATCGCCTCATGGAATTGTTAATTATGATCGATGCTTGTCGCCGCGCTTCGGCCAGACAAATTACTGCCGTCATCCCCTATTACGGATATGCTAGGGCTGACCGCAAAACGGCCGGAAGAGAGTCGATTACTGCAAAATTAGTGGCTAATTTGATTACTGAGGCTGGGGCCGGTCGCGTTTTGGCGATGGATTTGCACTCAGCTCAGATACAAGGTTATTTTGACATTCCTTTCGACCACGTTTACGGTTCGCCAGTGCTTTTGGATTATCTGGCGAGCAAGCAATTGACGGATATTGTTGTGGTTTCGCCGGATGTTGGCGGAGTAGCTAGGGCGAGAGCTTTTGCCAAAAAGCTTGGTGATGCTCCCCTGGCAATTATTGACAAGCGCCGCCAAGCTCACAACGTGGCAGAAGTGATGAATCTTATCGGTGATGTCAGGGGCAAAACTGCTGTGTTGGTGGACGATATGATCGATACTGCAGGCACGATTTCTGAAGGTGCGAGATTGTTGCGCCGCGAGGGTGCGAGGCAGGTTTATGCTTGTGCTACTCATGCGGTGTTTTCGCCTCCGGCGATCGAGCGTTTGTCGAGCGGGGTTTTGGAAGAGGTAATTGTTACGAATACAATTCCTGTGCCGGAAGAGAACCGTTTTAAGCAGTTGACGGTGCTTTCAGTAGCCAATTTGCTCGGAGAAACTATTTGGCGGATTCACGAAGATAGTTCTGTTAGCAGTATGTTCCGCTAGAGGGCAAAGACACTTTTTGAATGTTTGTTTTAGGGTGCGTTAACCAAGTGTAACGCACCATTTTTTTGTGAATAGTGCGATCGTTTCCCGCAAGTAATAAGCCCAGGCCCATCTAAATTTTACTGTCAACTTCCATTAAATTCTTGGGGAGTGGGCGTCCCCTCCGCCCGGAAAATACAATTTAGAGGTCGAACAGCTTATCAAGTTCCTCGCTAAAATAACGGTTATAACTTTTTAGGGAGGACTCAAGTCCTCATAAAATTCGCTCGGACTTGAGTTTTCACTACGAACCAATGTGACGATCGCCGATCGATCGCACTTGGTACCACCGGAACAAGAGATGCTAAAATTCTATCTTGTTGTCTGAAGAGGGCGACTTTTTATATTCTAGATAAGTCTCATCACAATAAGGGGCCAATAGGGAAAAATCATGAAACATTCACTTGTACGAACAGTGGTGGCACTGGCAGGTTCAGCAATTTTAACACTTGGCGCGATCGGTTCGGCTAAAGCATTTACTTTTGACGAAACCGACATTAACCAAGACCGAGTAATTGTCATCGCCCAACCCCGCCCTTCCGGCGGCTACCAATTGCTAATTCTAGAACAAGTATCTGACAAGCGAAAATGCTGGAGCGAAAGTGGCTCTAATCCCGTAAAAGTCGATCCATTATTAGTTAGTTTTGATTTCACAGGTATTTGTGGCCGCGCAACTGACAGCAACGGCTTTTCAATTCGCATGGCAGGCACCGATTTAGCATTAAAATACACCCTAACTTTGGAAACTGTTGATGGCAATGTTCTACTAATTGGAACTCCGGTAGATTACCAAGGTAAATCGGTGATTATCGGTCGCACAAACGGCGATGTTAACGACTTCATGAAAATCAGTCTCGATCCTGCTTGGCGCTTGAGTAAAAGAGCTTACCAAGGCCGCACATTAGGCCACTTTTATTTCACTACCAATCAATCCGCGCCGGGAGAAATTGGCAATACCGGAGGCAATACCGAAGCAACACCGCAGCCAATACCGCAGCCAATACCAATACCAATACAAATACCGCAGCCAATACCGCAGCCAATACCGCAGCCATCACCGCAGCCAATACCGCAGCCAATACCGCAGGAAATACCAATACCGCAGCCAATACCGCAGGAAATACCAATACCGTAGGCCATACTGGCTTTTCTACAATTCGGAGATAGCTACCGATGATATCTACGCTTCCTAAATTAAAGAAGCTGTGGGCTTTGGATTTGTAGCCCGGTTTTCTCAAAATAATACCTTTCGACTGCAACTTGCTGTTACCAGAGAGCAATTGGTATCTTTAGTATTGGAATCCTGGAAAGGAATACAAGATGCTATATCACATTTCATAGCAATGTTTCTATCCGTCCCTATAGCGATGTTGATATTCTCCGCTGGAGTGCGTGAAAAGTTCTACTTGCGCGGGAGAACAAGATAGTTAGCAGTTATCAAGATTGAACTTTTAAACCTACGCAGTCCGTCACTCGCGCTGAATTGATGGCGGTGCTCCGTCGAGCGGCGGAATTTGGTTTCTCTGCCCGGGGAATGAACCGGGATTTAGTTGCTAAAGAGCCGTCTAAAACTTTTTCAGACACTCAGAATTATTGGGCTGCTTCTATTTTTACTCAAAGGTCTTCTTATTGTTCTGTTGCTGCCGCTATTAACGAAATTGGCGATCGGTTTGCTGCGAATGATTCTGCAAAGCAGAATTACGCGGCCGCGACTACTTTGCGGATGCTGAAATGCGTTAAGGCTCAGTAGGGCGAATTAGATCCCCGACTTCTTCAAGAAGTTGGGAATCTAAGTATATTGCACAATTACCTCCTTTGTTGGTTAATAGTTATATGTTGTACTCTTGTCAAGAACGGGCAAGATGCCCGTTCCACAAAACTTGATTTTATTGTGGAACGGGCATCTTGCCCGTTCCTAAACAAGTAATTGAGAATGGTGCAAGATATCAGTTAATCAGGACTAAAGTCCTTACTACAAACCAGTTCGCAATCAGGACTTTAGTCCTCATCATATCGTTTTCTTGGGTTTCTTCTTAGATGGCTTTTTAGGAGTTTTCGGGACGGGGATTGTCTCGGATTCTTGCTGTGCGATGTCGGGGGCTAATTTGCACAAGTCATTTAAGGAAAGTTTTTGCTGGGATTCAAGTTCGTTGAGTCGGTTTGATGCTGTTTCTAATATTTGCTTTCCCTGTCTGGCTTGAATAGTAGTTTTATTTTCGATCGCATCTAGCAACACAAAAATCGAGACTGTTTGCCAAATATCTAAGTCGTCGCCGACGACATCGCAAGCAGAGACAATTTTGCCGTTTTCTGGGACGTGAATTCCTAAGCCGGAATCTTGAATTAACGGCTGGATTTCTGCTATACTTAAATCCGCAAGGTCAGTAATTTTATGTTCTAGCGAGACTAAATCGGCTAAATCTGGCAAGTTGACCGATTCTGTCGCTAAAGGATCAAATTTAAAGGTAAGAGTTTGATTCAGCGGATCGGAAATGGCGTAAATTGATTGAATTTGCGATCGACTAACGGCACCTTTCTCGAAAAAATCTCTACCTTGCGGGGCGATCGCAATTTTTCCATTTTCAGCCACCTCCAAGCTTTCCAAACTAACCAGAGTCGCCGCCGTAGTCTTCACAAAAATCTCGTCCAACCCCAGCAAATCCGCCAATTCCTTCAAAGTAGGCGCAGGTTCAAACTCAACGCCCGCCCGCAAAATGAACTCTTCCAACACGTTAAACTCGCGCGGTTCGCTAATCGCCACCTCCAGCGGAGTTTGGCGGATTGCGAAGCGAAATTGACGCGCCGCCAACACTGACAAACCCGGATTTTGTTGCTCAATCTGTTCGGCTAGCGAACTTAAATTCGAGTCTATTGGTTTAGTTGAGGACGCTAGAAACATCTACAAAACCTCCGCAGTGACGCACCGTTTTTGAAACTTCCTGATACATTTTTCCGACCGTACCTGTTTGTTGAGTAAATAAATCGTGGCAGCCCACAACTACTAACAATTCTTGAGCGCGGGAAAATGCCACATTCACCCGTTCCGGTTCCTTAGCAAATCCAATATCGCCCCTAACATTATTGCACACTGTGCTGACAATAATTACAGGTCTTTCCATGCCTTGAAATATGTCAACCGTACCAGTGCGGATGCTCAAAGCAGGGAATCTTTCGGCTTCTATTCTGTCTTTAATGGCATTTAATTGAGCAGCATAAAAAGTGATAATTCCGATTTCTTTCGGTGGTTCACCGTCGGCAACTTTGCGCCGCCAAGCTGTCTCCATTTGTTCGCACAAACGCTCGATCGCATCAATCTCCTTGACATTCAACCGTGAAGTACCCTGTTTTTCCTCTTCAAATCCTTGTCCGATGGGCGTTTTCACCCACAGAATGTGATTATTTTCTTGAATGATCCTACCTGCCAGGTTGTGGGCGCGCTTGGTGTCAGCTTCCTGAATGCCACAGTTGAGTTTTTGCTGGTAAAACTGATTGATTGCGCCCATGATTTGTGGGTGCATTCGATACTGAGTTGTCAGCATTTTTTTGATGCTGTCGCTGGCATTTTCAAACAAAACTTTGAACAAAGATTCTTTGATAAAGCTAAGTTCGTCTCCGGTACAGCCTATGTCTTCGGCAATATCGTCGATCGTACTTTGATTAAACATCGGCGGCAATTGTCTGTGATCGCCCACTAATACTAACTTTCTGCCTTTCAAAGCGGGAATTAATAACTCTGGGGGAGTGCATTTGCTAACTTCGTCAATGATGACTGCATCAAAGCTGGGAAAGTTTTTAGTAAAATCGAAGCTAGCAGCTTGCACGCAAGTAATGCCGATGACGTTGGCATTGTCAATATAAATTTGCTTTAAATCGTTGCGGTCTTTTTCTGATGGATTGCGGAGTTTTTGAATCCAATCTGTCACAAACTTTTGATAACGATTGAGGGCGGTTTCTTCTTGTTCTAATTTCCGCTCCCAAGTTTTGAATAAACGCTTAATTTTGTTTAAAAAAGCTACGGTGAATAATCCTGTATTCGGAACTTCTGGCTGATATTGAGTCGGGATAGTTTGCCATGCTGACTCCCACCACTTTCTCTCAACAAGTAATGCTGCTGTCGGTTGCTGCTGTTGCAGTTGAGCGGTAATTTCGCTCAATTCTGTTTGAAGTTCGGCGAGTTGCTGCTGCGAACTTGCAGCCGCAGTTTGCCGCGGAGATAAATGCTCGTCAAGAGTGTTTTTGATGGTCTCCAAAACCCCAAAAGGGTCGAGGTCAGCAATGGATTTTTCAAGCTGAATCGTGCTGGCTTTCCAAGCATCAACTTGCTTGACAAACTGCTGCGGTTGCTCCCAAATATTGGATTTTTGGGCGAGATATTGTTCGGCTAAAATCCGCAACTTTTCAGGGGCGTTTGGCTGTTGGACACTTGCTTGCAACAAATTAGTAACTTCGCTAATTTTTAAGTTAGCCTCTTGCTGCGCTGTTTCTACCTGAAGTTTAGCGGCGGATATTTGCTGCTGGTTTAAGGTTTGACCGATTTTATCTAATAACTGTTGCTGTTTGATAAGCTGCTGTTCGGTTTCGGTTTTCAGGGGAACCACGCACTGACGCGCATTTGCGAGGATACTGTGCAGCAATTCTTTGACTAGGCGATCGAAGGTAGCCTGGATATGATTTGGGTGCAATGATTCACTATAAAATTGTTGAATGCTACCTAAGAAAGTGCGAGCTTTTTCGATGATAAATTTGCGCTGACTTTGGCTGACTTGGGAGTAGCTAGCGAAGTCTTTGGCTAGTTGTTGCCATTGTGTACGATCGCCCGCAGAGAGCACGATTGGCGTTTGACTCAAATTTAAGTGTAGAAACTCGCTAAACCGGAACTGTTGCCCTTGTATGTCCTTAAAACCTGCGCTTTCTTCGTGGGATATCGCCTTCTGCAACCGATCCAAATCGGGCAAATTGATTTTGCATTTGGGCGGCACGATCGGCAATTTGAGCGATCGGGCAATTTTCAGCAATCCTGGCGGCAATTCTACCATATCATCCGTGAGCATTGCGCCCGTTTCCCAGCAAGATTTCACGACTTCATAGAGTCCCGTATCTGCTGTCTCAATCCACTGTGCAACGGCGACGACAACGGCTGCAATTTCCGCTTTTCGCAGTTCCAAATTCTTGATTTTCTGTTCGAGATTGTGGCGGTGTGTCTGATTTTGCCGATCGCCCAATTCAAGTTGATTCACAGCCTCAGACATCTGCCGCGACACCCGCAGCGACTCCGCAACCGCCGACATAGCGTGACAAACATCATCAGCGCGATCGAATGCCGTCTTAAATTCCGATATTTGCGCTGCTACAGTTTCCTGCAGCCAAACCGCAATCCCAAACGCGCCGCAAGCAGGGCGATCGAAGCCTATTTGAGTAGCATAGCTGGCGGCAATGCGAACATTTGCCATAAAGTTTTCTACTAAAACATTGCCTTCTGAATAAGATTTTAGTCGAGGCATAAACTCAGCAACTTCTGGAGATTCCCAGTTGACATTCGGCGCATCCAGCAAATTTTCTAGTCCACTAACTAGGGATTCAATCTCGCTTTTTTCGGTTAAAATCCGTTCATAATCTGCCGCTTGCTGGCTGCACTTTTCCTCAAGATTGGCTTGACTGTCGTGCAGATGTTTGAGTTCATTAAAAAAATCTCTCTCTGCGGCACAGTAGGCGGTAAATCGTTCTGATTCTGCCACCAACTGCCGCAAAGATTTGACATTAGTCAGGCGCTGCGATAGCTTTTGTTCGCAGTCAGTCGCCGTATTTTGCAGCCAAGTGCCGATCGCATTTTCCTCCAAAAACGGCTGCCCTTCTTCCTGCACCTTATGAGCTTTTCCCTTCCGCAAAGCCCGAATCGCCGGATTGTGAACTAACCGACTCAAAGCATTATCTACAGCCAAATTTGCTTGCGAAGCAATGAGCGTTTTACCACCCTGACGGGCAATTTGATAGCAAATCTCCGCAATCACAGTCGTTTTGCCCGTTCCCGGCGGCCCTTGAATCAAAATTAAATCCCGCGCCGAAAGTACCGTTTCTACGGCGGCAAGTTGGTCCTCATTAGCATTGCGATTTAATAAGTTTTCCCGATCCAATTTAATCAGTTTTTCCGGCAGTCTCGCCTGAGAAGCATCGAATAAAAACTCACTCAAATAGGGATTTTGAGCGCGCCCGTCTGTCAGCATTTTTAAAGCTTTTTTCTTGCGTTCGATCTGACTGATATCGCCCGCCGCCTCAAAATATAAGAATCCTTGTTTTGGTAGTTGATATCGGCCGCCCGCCATGCGAGATCCTAAATCAACATCTAACTTAATGCGTAATTTACCATGTTCAAAGTCAATTTCAGCGATGCTACCCAATGTCTCTCCATCGCGGCTGCTTCTGCTTCCGGGCGGCGAATCAAACAGGATAATTTCTTCATTTCTGGCTTTTTTCAGCCTTTCGCGAAAGTCCCCCAATTCTAAGGGATTTTCCTCGTAGCCATCAAGAGTTGCGGAATTACGCTCAATTTCAAAAGTGACGATTTTGAAGCCGGAACCGTAATTGTGTCCTCGGAAAGGCACGCAAAATTGACGCGCTTCCGCGATGCGTTTTTCCACATTTAAAAAAGTATGCCAAACTTTTAGTTGTTCGGTAGTCGGTATGTGTCTGTCGTCCCAAAATGGCATTTGTTGGACGCGGGCGATCGACTTTACAGGAATTGGCGATCGACTGTTAGCCAAAAGTCGCAACTGAACCGGCAAAGCATACCCATCTTTCCTTCCTCTGGGAACCGCCACCAAACCAGCATCCAGCAGTTTTAAACCGCCAATTCCGTCTTCACAGCGTACAGTTGCTAACAACCGCAAAGTGCGATCGGCTTTTTGCAACAATTGGGGTAATTCAAAATCATCTCCATCCGTAGCAAGGAGTAATTCCCAGATTTCTTCTTCAGAAAATCTCTCATTTACCTTTTGGCGACGGACGTAGAAAAGATTGTGGGATTTGCCAGCTATCTCCGACATCAGAATTTCCGCACGTTCTTTGCATTCCCAATCGCAATATTTCCCTAAAGCCGCTTCTCCTTCTATATCCCGAATAAACTTATTAATTGTGCGATCGCCACTAAATTTATATCCCCAATCTTCTGTTACTAAAGATGGCATATTTTGATTTTAGATTTTAGATTTTAGATTGGATTTAAGATTAGCACATCGGAACTTGTGCCGACAGAACCGCTACATCAAAAAAAAAATTAAGGTGTGCATTGCACACCCTACGACCCTCGCAAATTACCGTACAGGCGACGGGCAATCGTATTAAACACTTTAGAATCAAAAGGGCGAACGATGGGACTTGAACCCACGAATGGTGGTACCACAAACCACTGCCTTAACCACTTGGCTACGCTCGCCGTATCAGTTTTAACTATAGCATCAGATCTCAGCACAAGTCTAGGGGTAGGGCAAAAATATTTTGAAATATTTCTGAGCGTCCCTGAACCGGACAGATCGATTGTGCCTCAAGTTCCATGCACAGTAAGACTATAGCACAATTTTCGCTCTGGGCGATCGGCCTGTGCGATCGGCAATTATCTCGCCCCCAGCAGTCATGCGGCCTGGGTTCGGCAGCTTTGGCCGCGTCCCGATTCGATCTAGCGCATTAAAATAGCCTTATCAGCCCAGGCGCATCTAAATTTTACACTCCAGTTTGATACAACTCACATCTTGCACCATTTTTAAGAACAGGCAAGATGCCTGTTCCACAAAGAAGGAATTTATTTTAGGGTGGGCTCGTCTAGCCCGCCCCTAAAAGCCTGATTGAGAATGGTGCAACATCTCAGATGAAATGCTTGTGGGGTGTCCCGCCCGCCCGAAAAATACAACGCAAGAAGCGGGACAACTTATCCCACACCGCATGAGTTATCAACCATCCTTCTTCTCTCTCTTCTCTCTTCCCTCTTCCTTCGCGCAGCTTCGCGTCTTCGCGGTTCGTTTAAAAAAAAGTCTTGTCCGCAATATAAAATCTAAAATCAATATGAGCTACTGTGTGAACCCACAATGTCAAAATCCTCAAAACTCCAACACCGCAAAATTTTGCTTAAACTGCGGCTTTAACCTGTTGCTGAGACAGCGATATCGGCCGATTGAACTTTTAGGTAGAGGCGGATTTGGTAAAACTTTCCTAGCAATTGATGAAGACATCCCATCTCTACCCCGCTGTGCAGTCAAGCAATTTTATTTTTACGACCGCGACCCCGAAATTTTCAACAAAGCCGTTGAATTATTTCGTCAAGAAGGCGTCCGTTTAGACGAACTCGGAAAACACCCGCAAATCCCCAGATTATTAGCCGGCTTTGAACAAGAAGGTCATATTTATTTAGTTCAAGAGTTTATAGAGGGATCGACTCTTAAACAAGAATTAGATAAGAGTGTATACGATGAAGAGCAAATTTGGCAACTGCTGCAAGACTTATTGCCGGTGCTGCAATTTATCCACGACAAGCGCGTCATTCACCGCGACATCAAACCCGAAAATATTATCCGCCGCCAGTCGGACAACAAACTCGTATTGATCGATTTCGGCATTGCCAAACTGCTGACTGATTCAGCCATGCTTAGTCCAGCAACGCTCATTGGCAGTCAAGATTATGTAGCTCCCGAACAAATGCGCGGCAAAGTATTTCCTGCTAGCGACCTTTACAGTTTAGGTGTTACTTGCATTCGCCTAATGACGCAAGTTCCTCCCTTGGATATGTACGACTGCGACAACGAGCGCTGGTGGTGGCGCGAGTTTCTCCCTAAAGCCACGAGTCTTAGCGACGAGTTAGGTGAAATTTTAGATAAATTGCTGCAAACTCGCCTCACTCAGCGGTACAGTTTTGCTACGGAAGTTTTGCAAGATATCCAAGCAGCTTTAGATATTCGCCATCAAAATTTGCTTTCGTCCAAAAAGCCGATCGCTCCTGCTCTCGATAATAGCGACAACTCAACCGATCTCAGCGCCCTACAAACTCCTGATTGTCCTATTTTACCGACCAATGCCGTCGCCGATTGTGCAGAAAATTTTTCCTTATCTGTTACTTCAAATACTTCAAATATCAAGCCAACCCTAATTTCTGCACGGGGACTTGATTATACCAAACTGCGCGATTTTTTGTCTAACAAAAAGTGGAAAGAAGCCGATCGCGAAACTTGGGGTCTGATGTGTCAATCTATTTCCCAGGAACCGGGAACTCAGCTAGAAATTAGCCAAATTTACCAGCTACCCTGCGAAGATTTGCAAACAGTCGATCGCCTTTGGTTGCACTACAGTCAAGGTCGGTTTGGCTTCAGCGTCCAAAAGCAGATTTATGAAAGCGTTAAGGGAGACTATATCAGATTTTGCGATCGGGTCAACTGGCAAACCTACAATTCTGCTACTACTTTAGGACAGATTAAATTTAGTCAGCAAGCACCAATCGGACACCTCCCCTCTCGCAGTTGGGTTGGCGGCATTCAGTGGCTGCGACACCTCGATGCCCTGTCAGCAAAATTAACCGAGTGCGACAATAATGCCGATCCTAAATTGTAATGTTTATACCGACTAACTAACTAAAATTTTAACTTTAAACTCTACCTGAAAGCAGAGAAATTTGTCGCGCTAGATGTAACCAGCGACCGAGGTTCGGTGCGATCGCTTGTCGCACAATGGATGCTGAAGGTGAACACAGCTACAAGTCTGCTATCCAGAGACTGTAACAACATAATTAAAAGAGGTATCGATCCATGTTTTTTCACAAAAAACAATTAATGGCTGCGGTGACAGTAGACGAAGCCAACCCCCGTTTTGCCCAATTGCTCCTAGAACAGTTTGGCGGAGCAACCGGAGAGCTCACAGCAGCTCTGCAATACTGGGTGCAGTCCTTTCACTGTGAAGATGCAGGGATTAAGGATATGCTCCAAGATATTGCAATAGAAGAATTCAGCCACTTAGAAATGGTGGGCAAACTCATCGAAATGCACACCAAAAACGTTGACCAAACAGAAGCTTATAAAAGCACTTTGTTTGCGGTGCGCGGTGTAGGTCCGCACTTGCTGGATAGCCAAGGTCAAGCTTGGACGGGTGCTTATGTCAACGAAGGTGGGGATGTAGTGCGCGATTTACGCGCTAATATCGGTGCGGAAGCAGGAGCTCGCCAAACCTACGAAGAGTTGATTAAACTAGCACCGGATATGGGAACGAAAAAGACGCTGCACTTTCTGCTGACTCGCGAAATTTCTCACACTGAAATGTTCATGAAAGCTCTCGAAGCGTTGGGTAAACTCACCGATCCGCTGTTCGGTAATATTCCGCCAGATTCCACTGTGGATCTCTACTTTAACTTGTCAACAAATGGCAAGGATGAACGCGGCCCTTGGAACTCAGAACCTACTTTCCAATACATTGCCGATCCCGCTCCCAAAGGTTAATTTGAGAGTTGTTTAGATGGTGTGGCTTAGAAGATTTAAGCCCATTATTAAGTAAATTTTAAGCCGCGCACCTTCTTTTGTAAGGTGCGCGGCTTAGAAGATTTAAGCCCTGTGTTGAGTAATTTTCAAGCTGGGTACTTTGCTTTAGTTGTTAGAGGTGCGCGACTCGGAAGCTTCCGGTTGAGGGTTGAGTATTTTTCAAGTCACGCGCCCTACGGTGTTACAATTATTTGAAATCCCGATCGAACATTAACATCAAATCCATATTGAAATTGCGCTCATCCACCTATTTATTAGTCTCTCACGGCAGCCGCGACCCCAGACCCCAACTAGCTTTGGAAAACCTAGGTCAACTGCTGTCTCAAAATTTGGCTGACTCGTTCCCCGCAGTAGCAACCGCCACCTTAGAACTTGGACCCGCACCGCTGCACGAACAAATTTGCAGTTTTGGCGAACGTACCCTGTCGCTGGGACTGAGAGAATTGCAAATCCTGCCTGTATTTTTATTGCCGGGAGTTCACGTCGCCGAAGACATACCGGCAGAGGTGGAAATTGCCCAAAAAACTTTTGGTGACAAGCTAAAAATTGAATTGCGCCCGCATTTAGGTTCCCAGGAAGCAGGCTTAACAAAATTGGTAGAAAGTCAGATGCAAGAGGTGACTTTTCTCCCCAATCTGCTATTGCCAAAATGGATTTTATTATCTCACGGCAGCCGTCGCCCCGGAGGTAACTCGACAGTTGAGGAAATCGCTAGCAAACTCGGTGCGCTGACAGCTTATTGGTCGGTAAAGCCGAGTTTGGAAGAGCAAATTGACAGTTTGGTTCGTGGTGGACAGCAGCAAATTGGAATTGTGCCATACTTCTTATTTAATGGAGGAATTACAGATGCGATCGCCAAAAATGTCGCACAGCTAAAGCAGCAATTTCCTGCGGCGGAACTTCATCTCGCAAATCCTCTAGGCCCAAGTGTACAATTAGCAGACTTAATTGGGAATTTAATTCAAAAATGAACCGCAGAGGCAAAGAAGAGGTAAAGGAAGAAAGAAAAATGTCTTTAGGAAAAGTGTATTTAGTCGGTGCGGGCCCCGGAGATCCGGGTTTGATGACGTTGAAGGGAAAAGCTCTGTTAGAATGCGCGGATGTGGTGATTTACGACGCTTTAGTCAGCCCTCAAATTTTGGCAGCAATCAACCCCCAAGCAGAACGAATTGATGCCGGAAAACGCAAAGGTCGTCACTCGTTAATGCAGGACGAAACCACTCAACTAATGATAGAAAAAGCTGGAGATAATGCGATCGTAGTTCGTCTCAAAGGCGGCGATCCGTTTATCTTCGGTCGCGGCGGCGAAGAAATGGAAGAGTTGGTAAAAGCAGGAGTGTCAGTAGAAGTCGTCCCCGGTGTAACTTCTGGAATTGCGGCCCCTGCTTATGCGGGAATTCCTTTAACACATCGATCGTACAGTTCCTCTGTCACCTTTGTCACCGGTCACGAATCAGCGGGAAAATATCGACCGGAGGTAAATTGGCAGGCGATCGCCCGCGGCTCGGAAACCATTGTAGTATACATGGGAATCCACAATTTGCCTTACATTATCGGTCAGTTAACAGCAGCCCAATTGAGTGCAGAAACGCCCATAGCGTTAGTGCGCTGGGGAACGCGGCCGGAACAAGAAGAATTGATCGGGACTTTGGGTACAATTGTAGAGCAAGTTGAGGCGGTCGGATTTGCAGCACCTGCGATCGCAGTAATCGGAAACGTCGTCAATTTGCACTCAATATTGTCTGGCTGTCGGCCAGTTTCTCAGACTGTAGAATAAGCGGGAAAATTGGGTCAGAAGCGATCGAAATTAGATCGCTTTGATTTCGCTCCCTCTGAGGTGGCTCGCCAGCGGGGACGAGGGCCCGGTCGATGTCATTCCGATGTCATTCCTAGACGCATAAATGACATAAAAATGTCATTGCTCACTCTTGAGTGTTAGCTTTCGCGCTCTATTATGGGTGTTGCACAAAGTTGAATGATTAAGAGAACAGAGGAATCCGCCCGTACTTAAGATAGTAGATCAGCAAGCGTACTGACTTGTACAACATATCAACGGACTTGGAATAATATAAAGTCTGGTGTTGCATCATGGAGAATGATGTGATGAAATATGCCAATTCCTTGCCCTCCCACAGTCAAAGTTCCAAAGTGGTAAAAAATCGACACCGCCAAGGTAAACAGAGCTATCTGTGTCGAAGATCATCTTTGAATATCCTCTTGTGGTTCCTTAAAGTTATAATCCGTCACTTTACTCTAGCGACTGTCTATTCCAGCCTCACTTGGGCCCCCCACAAATCTTGCGGGAGAAATACTCTGTCGGTGGGTAGGGGAGCAACTGGGGCCGTGAGGGTAAATTGACCCGCTTCAATTTGCTGCTTCAATTCCAATGCTACTTGCCGGGAGAGAAACATACTCGCAAGGGGGGCGGCCCGTACTGGTTTGCCCTCGATGAGAATGCGGCCAGTCTTTAATTGAGCATAGCTGACTAAACCGAAGGTGGGACGAACGCGCCGGGGGATAGAGAAATCTACCACCGGCGCTACTATTTTTTTGTCGGATACTGCACAGTGGGCGACGACTGTTTCGTTTAAGACGGGAAACGGGATGCCGACTCCCAGCATCAGGGATGGGCCGTAGTTTTTGAAGTAGCAGCCGCGCACCCATTTGGAGTTCATCTGTTTGGCGTCGCCGATGAGTGCGAGGGTGGCGGCCGGGCCGATGGGGGTGCGGTTTGGCTGGCGTTTTTGCAGCGGGAAGTGCTGGGTTCCTTCCCAGGTGATGTAGCCCTGAGCGCCTCCTAGGAAGATGCGGGTGCCGATGCCGATGATTTCGAGGTCGGGGTCGTTTAGCAGGGGAGACATGGCTCCAAGGTTCGAGTAGACGGCGTTGCCGAGGTTTGGTTGCAGGGGGCCGAGGTAGGTGAACAGCGGGCGATCGCCCCCGTTGACGCCAACAATAAAGTTTTGATATGCGTTGCGGGGATTGAATAAATAAAACTGGTTGATGGTATCGCGGGTAATCGTGGTTTCAAAGGAGGCGCGGGGGTAGCAGTCTGTTACCTGCCCCAAGGCGCGCAACTGCACGGGTTGGCCTGCTATTAAGTCTTCGATGACGTGTCCGCCGCCCCGTTCGCGGGATTCTTCGCCGTCTTCGGCTACTTGGGTGGCTCCCAGGTACAGGTCTACTGCCCCGAAGCCGGAGTAGGCTAAAACGCCGTCTAGCCAGCACTGGCGGATTTTTATGGGCGGGTCGGTATGGCCGAGGTTGATGATTGCACCGGAGGATTCCATCGGCTCGAAGGTGCCGGTGGTAATCACATCGACTTCTTTGGCTGCTTGGGTAATGCTGGTTTCTTGAACTCTAGTTTTGAGTTCTTCGATTGTCCAGACTGTGGCTTTGCCTTGGCTGATTTTATCGTTGATTTCGTCGATCGATCGCATAAGACTATTTTAGATTTTAGATTTTAGTGTGATGGAATGTTGAGCGAGCGAATGCTGTTTTGGCGATCGACCTCCTTATTGGTCTTCGCTATAAATTAGCTACAAACTCTGTGTTTGCAATTGCTGGCTTACCCACTGCTGCCAATACCTGACAATAGGATTATCCTCCAGAGTTTCTGACATTTGTACTAAATGATGATTCAGCAAGGTTGCAGGCATAATTGGAAATGCGAGACTTTATTCGCAAAAAAAAATTATGTCGGGGATGTTTAAGTTGGTAAATTTGGACAGTTCCTTGCCTATAGCGCCCACTTTAAATAATTCCTAGCTGCTGAGAAATTGGTCATCGATTCGAGAAGACACTGGTAAGATCGACTTCAATGACTAAATCGGGTGGCGGATTGTTTAAGCTTTCATTTTTTTACCGATAATACTGTCAATATTTTGCATATAAAAACATGAATTTTGTTCTGCACCTTGTTGTAAATCGGAGCTATTTAAACTCGTCGAACCAAATCCTTTAATTCTCAATTTAACCTCTTTAGTTAATGCGGTAAGGATGTGTTTCACCATGCTATTTATGTTTTCGGGCAAATCGGACGGAATCATGATTTATAGCACTCCTCGACTGTAAGGGAATTTAGAGGCTTGCCGCTCTCCATATTCTGCTAATAAGGTCTGATAAGTTGGCAAATTTATATTTGGTAAAACACCTCTTTGAGTAGTTGTTAAACTGGGATTTTCAATGGGTGTAAGAGTCATCATCGAGCGAATTCAATTATTGATTTTCAGGAGTGTGGCTTTCTGTATTATTTGGGATTTCTAATTTTTGTTCGGGCAGGGTTTCTGGCTTGTTATGTGTTACTCCTAAAGATTCGTACTCCTCGTGAATAGCGGTATCGATCGCTGCTAGCTTTCTGGGATTGGTGTCCCACTGGTTCAGAATGTCTTTAATCAAAACTTCTCTAACCCAAACTTGAGCGACAACGGTGAGAGGAAGGGCAAGTAATAGTCCTAAAAATCCAAAGAAGGTGGCAAAGAATACTTGAGCTATTAAGGTAACAGCCGGCAGTAGCGCTACTTGCTGCGCCATAACGTAAGGGGTGAGGAGGTTGCTTTCAAATTGTTGAATTAGAAAGTAAAGGATCAGCACAAAACCTGATTTTAAGGGAGAGTCTAAAAGTGCGATCGTCACTGGGGGAATGACGCTCAAACCTGGTCCGATATTGGGTATTAAGTTCAGCAAACCAGCTAAAACAGCGTGGGCTAGAGCTAGGGGAACCTGCAATACTGACAAACCAATAAGGCTAAGAAAAGTGATGACGCTCATACTAATTAAAGCACCGATCACCCATCTGCCGAGGGCTATTTCGCATTCATCTAAGATTCCCTCGATGCGCCGCCGATAAAAAGAGGGAAATAGTTGAATAAATCCTTTTCTGTAAGATAAAGGATCTGCTAATGTCATCAATGTCAAAACTATGACTAGCAAAAAGCTGAGAATAACACCTAATGTGTTACCAACAAAGGCTCCTGCACCGCCAACGAGTTGATTGAATAGGGGTTGCAGTTGTTGAATAATGTCGTTAATATCAAGATTCGGTAGTCGCTGACCAATTTGTCCAGAAAAGCGAGCTTCAATCTGATCTATCCACTCATTTAACTTTGCTATTCCTTGAGGGGCTCTTTGGGTAAGTTGTTGAAACTGTTGGGCAAAGGGTGGTACAATAATTAGGAATAATCCTACGAAAATGAGGACTAGGAAACTAACTGATAAGAGTACGGCGAGCGATCTTTTGAGTCCGAATTTTTGCAAGTAGCGTGCTAGTCTGTTTAAGGCTGTGGCTAAGACGACGGCGGCAAACAGCAGCAGTAGGGCCTGCCTGATTTGCCACAGGATGTAACAAGATGCGATGAGGGCTAATAAGCCAATCCACTGTCCTAGCTTCATTAGATTTTAGATTTTAGATTGAGGAATAGGGTATTGGGAATTGCTGCTGGCTAATTGCTTTGCAGCCCCGAAGCGATGAATCGCATCTCTACAAGATACCTTAGATACGCGCGATCGCCTCTTTAATCAGATACCCCTACTCGGACATTAGCATAAGCAGCCTCCTCAATTCCCTTTTGCGAACACCTGCTGCTCTGTCAGCTTCAATTCTGGGAAAGTTGGGGACTCAATACACTCGCCCCCTCGGAATAGTTTGACTTGGTATTCCCCGTCAATTAGTTGGTAAATCGAAAAAGTTGGTTGCTTGGGGTTGCCGATGAACCGTCTGCCGCCCAATCCTAGATAGTCTATAATCCAATATTCCTGAATACCCATTGACTCATATGCCTCAAGCTTTAGGGCATAATCATCCCCCCAATTAGTGCTAGTTACCTCGACGATTAGGGGGAGTGATGAACCCATTGTGATAATTGATGATTTTTCCCATCGCCGCTCGTTCCCAATGGTTTGTTCGTTAAGTACAATAATATCTGGTTCATATCCCGATTCCTCGCGCATGGGTTTGATGACGCATTCTGTGGGGATGAAGTAGGGCAAATTGAGACGCTCAATCTCTATTCCGACTTTCAGTGCGGTAAAACCGGCGACTTTAGAATGTTTACCTGTTGCTTTTGGTATTTCAACAATTTCTCCATTGTGCAGTTCATAGCGGTGTTCTGACTTTTCAGGATACCAGTCAATGAATTCATCGAATGTTACTAATTCTGGTAGGGTTTGAATCATGGTGAGTGCCTCAAGTTTGGTTTTGATAAGCTGTACGGGGAATTAAGATTTTGGCAAAAACATAGTCTTTAGACCAAGTAGCGATTGGTCGCACTTTTTGATTCCGTCTCTACTGCTGCTGTTGGCGCGATCTCCCTAACCTATAGAATTCTTGTTACCTTCAAGTCTTTCTCGAACAACTTCTTGATAAAAAGTCTCTAAAGCTGTCACGCAAACTTTATCGTCAAACAGATCACCTTGTCGCTGACTCATGCGTTGTGCAATGTCTCGGCGCCACTTTGAATCTATACCCAACTTGACCGCAATTTCAATATATTCTTCTTCATTTTTGACGATTGTGTCTGTTACTTCCAGCCTTTTGAGAAAGCTATAAGCATGAAGTCCCCGCATAAATTCTCCCGGACAAGTTACTATGGGTAAATTGCAAGCGATCGCCTCCAAAGACGTATTCCCCCCCGACCAAGTAAAAGTATCTAAAAAAACATCAGACAGAAAGTTAATTGCTATGTAATCTTGTCGAGTTGGAATAGTTCGGAACAGACAGTAATCTTCACTGTCGAGATTCACAGCAGCAAAAGCACGTTTTAGCCGTTTCCTAAGCAGTGCCCCCCGCGGAAAAATAAACTGAGCTTGCGGAACGCGAAGGGCTATTTCTGCTAAAATAAAATCATATTGTGGTAAGTATTTGAAAGGAGCTTGGCAGCATAAATAAATTACTGCATCTTCTCGCAGTTTAAAATCTGAGCGAGTTTGGGTTAATTGACCAACAATCGGTTTTGGGTAGGAAACGCCAATATTAGGTAACTTAATTAAGGTTTCTGAGTAGTGCAATTGTGCATTTTCTGGCTCCATCAATTCACTGGAAAGAAAATAATCAATCGTCGGTAAACCAGAGGTTACAGGATGTCCCCACGCCGAACATTGCACGGGGGCAAGGCGCAAAGCTGCTATTTGTATAGTTGGTGCGTCCATGCCGATTTCTGGGAAGACCAGGATATGCAATTTGTCATCAATAATTTGTTGACATACGGCTTCTAGGTTGTGAGGAATGTGGTGAAATCTATCGCTGTATTGGCGAAATTGTTCTGTAATTGGATCTGGATCGTTCCCCGTATAGTAACAGTAAATTTCAAATTGTTGGTGGTTGCAATAACGCAACCAGCCAGTCAACCATAAAGTGCCACTGTAAGAATGCAAATAACTAGAAATATAACCGACTCTAATTTTGCCATTTTCCAGCAGTGGAGGCATTGATTGCGGTTGCACCCACTGCGAATAGTTGGCGACCATAACTTGATGGACTAAATTAGCATACTTTGATTGCGATTCCACAACATTGTAAGCCTGATATGCTAGGTAAAAATTAGTGAAACTACTAAAACCCCGCAAAGCATTAATTTTGTCTTCGGGAGTTTTTAGGGAGGTTTGCTGAATTAAATTTTCTAATCCTTGGACAAATCTTTCCCTGTAAAATATGATTTCATCTGATGTGTTATAAACAATCGGCAATGTTAAGTGTTGGAATAGTTGAAAAACATATTCATGGGGCAGTATTTCCGTTGCTTTTTCGGCACTTGATATAGCTTCTTGAGTGCGTCCGTTTTGCTGGAAAATTTTGATACTTTGAAAGTGCAGTTGTCCTGCTGTTGGGTAATGGTGGATGCCTGATTCAAGAATCCCGATCGCTTCTTCGATTCTGTTGAGGTTTCTTAAACACTCGCTTAAGTTACCATACAGTTCTATATCTCCTATCTGGGATACTAAAAACCTTTGATAGTGCTTAATGGCAGCTTCATATCTTCCTTGACGATAGAGTTGGTTGCCGAATTCTCTCAATGCTAATGCTTGGGAATCAACAGTTATATCGCTAAGTTGTTTTTGTTCCACTACTGGAATTTCTGCGGTTCCCGATTCTGCTATTGCTTGGTGATTTTCCGCATTCAGCTTAATTCGATATTGAATCTGTGGCAAAATATCGAGCCACTGGCTTCGATTGAGGTTTTCTAATAAAATAATTTCCGGTTCGCAGCTAGTATCTAAATCTTCTTCCATGAAAAGATTCATCACAATCGCTGATAAAATTAGATGGGCATCTATTTCAGATTTTTCTAAATTTTCGCTCACATATATTAAAATAGTGATAAAATCGCAATCGGGATGACTTACCAGACTCCTAATAATTAGTTCTAACTCTAAATAAAGAGATTCTTCTGGTTGGTTCCAATCAGGAAAAATCAGCAAATTTAAGGGTTTGAGATTTAAGGTGGCTAGATCCATGTGATTGTCTGTCTCATCTATATTGCTGGGCATGGAGGGGTTTTGGTGTGAATGTTCGATCGCCTCTGGCTTAATTTAACTCGTCTTTGGGCGCGATCGCCCTTAAGCCCCTATCTTGGGTTTTGGCGCGATCGCCAGCCGAGGATAGCAGCTAGGATGATACTGGGGGTAAAGACGGCGATTAGAGCGTTGAGGTCGGTAGAGGGTATGGATAAGCTAGGCCCTGCGTACTTTATCGTCAGGGAAAGTGCGGCGGAGAGGGAGAATACTTTGAGGATCGGGCTGATGTTGGTGTTCATGGAGCTGCTAGTTGGTTGTATAATCTGTTTTTGCGCGGGGGCTGCAAATATTGACCCTCACTATTATGCCAAGTCCCTGCCGTTGTACCGTGTGGGGTTTGGGGAAAAGCGCGATCGCTCGTGGGGGAGGGTGTTGATAATATTTATGAAAATTTTGGGTAAGCTTCTGTTTAAACGTAGGTTCGCATAATTGAGATTTCCTTCCTTAACCTAACTCAGCAAGAGCATACCTTGTTGCTGGCGATCTTTTAAGCAAGCCAAGCATCTTGCCGGAAAAATTGATAAATTATAAGTCGTCAACTCAGGGACTCAAAGCCAAAACCAATGATTAGCGTCAAAAATTTTTTAGAGCTTGCTCAAAATCCAGACTATTGGAAAAGCCTAAATCCCCAGCTAAGTGTAGGTGAAAATTTTACTTCACTATCTGGAAGTGTTCTTTCAGTTGAGCAAGAACATATGGAAAAACTGTTGTTCAATCTCAAGAATGAGGGCTACTTTCAAATCGATTCATTTTTGTCTGAAGCAGAGATTTCGCGCATGGCCGCTGCCATTGAAAAACTGCGAGAGTCAGGCTGGCCTGTCCCCTTCGCGTTCATTTACGATGAGTTTTGGCATACCTTTAATCGATTGTCTCACATATTATCAGTTATCCTCGGCGAGGAGTATCGACAGTTGCCCGCTTTTTGGGGTTGGTACATCAACACGACGAATGCTGAAAAAGGATGGCAGCCACATCGCGACAACGGTGGCAACACTCTTTTGCCAGACGGGATGCCTAAATGTGTAACAATATGGATTCCCCTCAGCGATGCCATCCCGCTGAATGGATGTATGTACATCCTCCCAGCTCCTTTCGATCCTAATTATGGCGGTAAGGTTCAAAAAAGTGAAAAAAAGGAAAGTATCAACTTTCAAGATATTCGTGCATTGCCGGCAACTGCGGGTTCTGTTTTGTGCTGGAATCACGCGGTATTGCACTGGGGAGGCCGCAGCAGCGAAAGAGCGCCTCATCCACGCATAAGCTTGGCTTTTGAATTTCAGCGAAGTGACGTTGAGCCATACAAAACTCCACTGCTTGACCCATCTAATCCCCCAAATTTTAATCAGCGTTTGGGCTTGATCGGGAAGCAAATCCTTCAGTACAATCATATGTATCCCTTGTCGAAGGAGATGGCAGAAGTTGCTACAGAACTGGAAAATAAATATCTACTCCCCTCAATTAAGAAGCGAGATAACTCTATAATGGAAAATCAAGAATTAGATACAAGAGATAAAATTTGTCAGCAATTCGATAAGGTTCGCTATCCTAGAACTCCCCTCGAAACTTCTCCCAAAAACGATTATCAGGCTTTATTTTTTCATAATATCGCAACAGCTTACTATTTAAGGAATCAAAGAGTTTTAAATACTGAAGGTAAAGTTATTTTGGATGCCGGCTGCGGGAGTGGATACAAGTCATTAGTTTTAGCAGAAGCTAATCCAGGAGCGAAAATAGTTGGCATCGATCTTTCAGAAGAATCGGTTAAAGTAGCTCGGCAGCGGTTACAATACTATGGCTTTGAAAATGTAGAGTTTTACGCACTGCCAATAGAACAAGTATCTAGTTTAAACATCGAATTTGACTATATAAATAATGATGAAGTTCTTTATCTCATGCCTGACCCTGTGGGTGGTTTGCAAGCGATGAAGTCGGTTTTGAAGCCGGAGGGAATTATCCGTACTAACCTCCACAGTTCACGACAGAGAGCGTTGATATATCAAGCTCAGACTGTTTTCAAAATGATGGGTTTAATGGACGGCAATCCTGAAGAATTTGAGATTCAATTACTGGGAGAAATCATGAATGCCTTGGATGATACAGTCATAGTGAAAGCAAGAACTGGGAAACCTGAATACTACCAGAATGAAGGATGGGTACTGATGAATTACTTATTACAAGGTGACAAAGGCTATACCATTCCAGAAGCATTTGCCACCTTGAGAGCCGCTAATTTGGAATTAATTAGCATGGTGAATTGGCGGCATTGGGAAGTGACGGATTTATTCAAAGATTCAAATAACTTACCCGCGTTTCTGGAAATGAGCTTGCCAGAAATTTCTGTGGAAGATCGACTGCACTTGTTTGAATTATTACATCCCATTCATCGTTTGATTGACTTTTGGTGCGGTTATCCCAACCAGGAGCAGCAATTTTTGCCAGTTCCTGAATGGACACTCTCTGACTGGCAGGAGGCTAAGGTGCATCTTCACCCTCAATTGAAAAATCCCCAGTCTAAAGAAGACCTACTCAACTGCATCACGAGTCACAAACCCTTTGACATTAGTCGTTATGTGTCTTTGCCAACTCTAAGGCCTGTCGTGATAGAGAGTAACATGGCTGCTTGTCTGCTACCACTTTGGGAGGGAGCGCAGCCTATGCGGCCTCTAGTGGCTCGGTGGCTGAAAGTCACACCGCTGCATCCCGTCACCCTAGAGTCTGTAAGTGAGGCGACGGCCTTTGAGCAAGTCAAGGAACTATTGACTACGCTGGAATCCTTTCTGTATGTGCTTTTGGAGCGATCTGCTTGATAAAAAAAAAAAAAATAGCTAGGTTGATATGAAAGCCAGGGAAAAGGGGTAAGTTAAGTGTACGAGTTAGAAATCAAGCATCACACGCCTCTAGGAGAAACAAACCATGAAGACTGAATTTAAAGCCAGATTCCTGCAACACCTCAATCAAAAAAGACAGGATAAGGGTTTCACGCTAATTGAACTGCTGGTTGTTATCATCATTATCGGTATTTTGTCTGCTATCGCTTTGCCTTCCTTCTTGAACCAAGCTAATAAAGCTAAGGAATCAGAATCCAAGCAGTACACTGGTTCCATGAACCGCGCTCAGCAAGCTAAATTCGCGGAATTAGGAGGCTTTGCAACAACTGTTGATAATTTAGGGCTTGGCATCAAAACGCAAACTACTAACTACAAATACACCATCGTTGGGCAGAGTTCGGATAATGCCATTGGCTCTCAAGGAATACCCATTGCCAACGCACTGAAAGCCTATACAGGAACTGTAGCTCTGGTGGGAAATACTTCTACAAGTGAAACCAGCACCATAGCAGTTTTGTGTGTGAGTAAAGGTACTCAAACTACAGCTTTGGCTCCTGAACCAGCTCCTGCCGCGAATGCCACTCTAGAGTGCCAAGCGGGCGATCCAGTTACGAAGTAGTAGGAGAGGTATCTGCTAGGGGAGCGTTTTTTTACCTTTCTCACCTCGCCTGAAATTTGAGATTACAAGAGATTACAACGTCCAGCAATTAATCTCGCAGCCAGAAGCTGCGAGATTAATTAATTATATATATGCAGCGATGACCGATCAAGATTTATTGGCTGAGCCTGCCGATTGGCAACAAAAAGCTGAGCAATACCTTCTGCATGGAGACTACCATGATGCAGAGATTTTTTACGAACAGGCAATTGAAGCGGAGCCGGCAATCAAGTCTCATTACTGGCATTTAGGGTTAACGTTGCTCTTGCAGGGGCAAGAGGCAGAAGCTCAGACGACTTGGCTACTAGGCATGGCGGAAGGGGAGCCAGAACAGGTTGAATTGTGGACAGCCGAGTTGTTGCTGGTGTTGCAAAAAGAAGCCGATCGGCAAGTAACTCTACCAGACTATGCAATGGCCTGGGCAATCCGTCAACATATCAGGGAAATTACGCCGGAGGACATTAACAACCTGTTGCATTTGATTGGCTTGTGCATCCTGCTTGAGAATTATACGGGAGATGAATTAAGTGCTTTAGGCGTGATAGAACTGTTAGAGTCGGAGCCATCAATACCATTAGATTCGGCTCTCTTGATGCAGGTGTTGAAGAGTGTTTTAGATTATGCTCCTTTTCACCCATCATCCCTAGACTTTGCATCAGCTTCTATAGCTCATATCCGCGAGTTTGAAGTCTTTGTTTACCTGATAGTCATAACATCGATAACTATTGCTCACTCGTCGCCACATTTAGCAGCTCGTTTTCTTGAAATCTGTCGTCGTTTAGATCCTGAAAGTATGGGAACTCAGCGATTGAGTTTTTTGCATCATTTGGCTAGTTTTTACCAAAACGCTCGACAATACGATCAAGGTATAGAAGTAGCAAAGTTATGCTACTCCTTAGCAGAAGAACTCTACGATAAAGTTTGTGCTAATCACAAAGTTTTGCGCGGATTAATGGGTGCTGTTGGCTATTGGGAAGAGGTATCTTCGCTGATTGAGGAGCATAAATCTCAGCTAGAAATGCTGATAGCTAAACAGCCAAGAAACCTAAGTTCCTACACAGTTGTCAGTCTATTTACTACCACCTTCTTTTTCCCCTACTTACAGGATCAGGCAAAAAACAATAGACAAATTCAAAATCAAGTGGCGGGGCTATGCCAAGCTAATATTGAAGTTTATGGTCGGGAACAGGTAGAGCGATACCGAAAGCGGCATTTAGTTAATAAAAGCAGCGTTGTTGCCTCCAAACGCTTGAAGATAGGTTATCTATCTCATTGCTTCGGAATGCACTCTGTGGGCTGGTTAGCGCGATGGCTGTTTCAGCATCACGATCGCGAACGTTTTCAAATTAATGCCTATTTTATGGGTTATATAAAAAAGCCGATACATGACTTTTTAGAAGAGTGGTATATTCAGCAGGCAGATCGAGCTTTCAAAGGAAATTTGTCTACCTTTGAAATGGCTGAACAAATCTATCAAGATGAGGTTGATATTTTAATTGACCTAGATAGCACCACTTTAGATTTGAATTGCGAGGTTTTCGGACTTAAGCCTGCGCCGATTCAAGTCACTTGGCTAGGTTGGGATGCTTCAGGATTGCCTGCTATTGATTACTTCATTGCCGATCCTTATGTTTTACCGGAGTCTGCTCAGGATTATTATAGTGAAAAAATTTGGCGCTTACCTCACACTTATATAGGTGTCGATGGTTTTGAGATGGATGTACCGACTTTGCGACGCGAGGATTTGAGTATTCCCAGTGATGCTGTTGTATATATGAGTTCTCAAGTAGGCTACAAAAGGCATCCCGATACGGCGCGACTACAGATGAAAATTGTTGCTGAAGTTCCTAATAGTTACTTTTTAATTAAGGGTGGGGCTGGGGAAGAATCCCTTAAAAAGTTCTTTAATCAGTTAGCAGAAGAAGAGGGTGTAGATGCTCAACGCTTGCGATTTTTGTCGCAAGATCCTACAGAAGCAATTCATCGAGCTAATTTAGGCATTGCCGATGTTGTGCTGGATACTTATCCTTATAATGGTGCGACAACTACCCTTGAAACCCTCTGGATGTGTATTCCTCTTGTGACGCGGGTAGGTGAACAATTTTCTGCACGAAATAGTTACACAATGATGATGAATGTGGGAGTAATGGAGGGGATTGCTTGGACTGACGATCAATATGTGGAGTGGGGGGTTAGGCTCGGTAAAGATGCGGTTTTGCGACAACAAATTAGCTGGAAACTACTACAGTCTAGGCGAACTTCTCCTCTGTGGAATGGCAAGCAGTTTGCCCGTGAGATGGAGAATGCTTATGAGCAAATGTGGCAGATATATCTGGAGAAGAGTTAGTCGAGCAAGGTAATTGAGCGTGAAAATATCTGATTCTATTAGCTTTTTCAGAAAATATAGTTATCTAAGTGTATTCCTGTTTATATTAATATTTTGGTTTTTTATTTTGATCGCAAGTGGTTCGTTGTTTTCGGGATACCACTTTACTGATGACCATGAAATAACTCATATTAACTATAATTTAACTGTTCAAAAACTGGGTATTTTTCAAGTAAGTAGTCAATGGATTCACAATGATTTGCTAACTGGAAGGTTCCGACCTTTTTATTATGTTCATAGAATCCTGGCAACAAGATTACTAGGAGTTAACTTCGGGTGGTGGTCATTTTATACGGGAATGTTAGGGGTTTTGACTACTTTTTTCTTATTTATATTTGGCCAACTGATAAGATTTTCAATAAGTGAGGCACTACTATTTTCATTTTTAACAACCTTAGGGGCACAATCAGCAATATGGTGGCAACTTGGGCCGGCGGAAACAATAGGTACATTCTTGCTAGCGGCGGCTTTAGTATTTGCAGCACTGAGTGAGATATCTAGTAAATATACAAATTTACCGGAAACTTTATTCATTTTTTTAGTTTTAATAATGTCTTTGTCCAAAGAAAGTTTTATCCTTGTGATTCCAGCTATAGCTTTGATAAAAGTATGGCTGTCTCATCATCTCAAAACTTTGGCATGGCATGAATCTCTTAAGAAAAATAGTTTATCTATATTTATTTTAGGCTTATTTTTTACCGTTGAGTTTTTATTAGTAAAATTTTATATTGGGCTAACTCCTGAGATTGGATATGCTGGATTCGAGGGATTTAGTATTTCCAGAACTATTACTGCTACTCAACATTTAAGTCAGGCTGGTTATTGGTGGATAATATTAACCAGCGTGATAGCAATAAGACTAACTATTAAACCCCCTTATTCTCAATCCTTACGCCAGATTTTAAATGTTTTATATTTTCCAATCCTTTTACTTCTATTAGTTTCAGTACCTCAAGCATTACTTTACGCTAAGTCGGGAATTGTTCAACGATACATATTACCTGGAATTTTAGGTTATGCCTTTTTAATAATAAGTCTCTACAATTATCTGACTAAAACTTATAAAATTGCAGCTAAGTTAATTTTATTATTAATTCTGATTGGGTTGAGCTTTAACTTGAGTGTAGCTTGGGATGCTGCTAATACTTTTGCCAAGGAAGGGAAATCTACTAATGCTTTACTAAGAACAATAGAGGTGAACACGAATGTAAACGATAAAATTTTAATTGTTTCAAACCCTCATCTTTCCTATGAATGGAGTTTTTCAATCAAGAAATATATTAATTATGTATCAAATAGAAATAATTTATATTTCCACAGTTATGTGAACACAAATAATTTTTTCTTTAAAAAAATAGAAAGCTTTTATAACTATCAGATTTTGGATAAAATAAAAAATAAAGTAGATGTGCAATGCGTGATAATTTTTCCATATCAAAAAAATATATTTTTAAGTAGGTCATCTTGGTTTTTAAGGGATAAGTTTAAGGAGTATGAATTTGGGAATTTTAATCGTAATTTCAATAAAAACACGAAAATGCACCTTTACTGTAAGAAGTAGATAGCCAATCTGGTATAATTGAGGGATTAGGTTGGAAGGATGAGGCATATATGGAAAAATTATTATGAAAGAAAAATATATAAGGAATGAAAAATCAATAATTTGATTAATTAGGGAGTTGAGGTACGGCTCTATACTTCCATTTTGGTAAATATTGAGCGCCAACAATTTTCAGAGTTTTTTTTAAATTATCAGTCACCTTTCGATTAATTTGATAGAATTTATCAACCACATTTACAACTACGGATAGCCCGTATTAGTGTGAGTTTTTTCGACTAGAGTTTTGACTAAATCTAGACTTGTAAAAATTAGTCCTTGAGAAGCTAAGCGTGATATGAGGGAAGAGTCGATGAAGGCTATGTTCTCTGCTTATATCCTATGGCTACAATATTGAAGTTTTCTCGGCGTACCTCTAAATTGCGGAAACCAGCTTGCTGCATTTTTCCCTCAAGGCTGTGGGCTGTGAATGCTGTATGGTGAGCCATGTAGTAATTGCCAGGAGCAATCATTTCCCTAAAACCATAGAACATATCAATGGCTGCGATCGGACCACCAGGAGAAATATACAGGGGAGAATCTTCTAAGTTGCCCTGCGCTATTGCCTCTGCTGCTGTCTGGATATCTGGCACAAGAATCATGGCGAAGCCCCCAGGTTTTAAAACGCGGTGGAATTCTGCTAAAACAAGCGGTACTTGATGATAATAAACGTGCTCTACATTGTGGGATGAATAGACAGCATCAACTGACTCGGTGACTACAGCACTCATATCTGTGATTGAGCCGATGATATCTGGCCTCACAGCAGGGTCAATATCCAGTCGCACTTCTTGCCATTCATCTGTAGGGAAGGTTTCAGGTAAACTATTTGGATAATAAGGCCCGCAGCCAACATGAAGTACCGTCTTAATTGAGCTATTTTGGAATAGAGCTTTTGGCAATGTCAAAGGGGCTGTTTCTTGTTGCTTTAACCTTTTTTGCACAACTTGTTCGTAGAATTGTTCTAGACCCTTAACACAGGTTTTGTCTTCATAAAGATTAGTGTGACGCTCTCTCATGCGCTGGGAGATTTCCTGCCGCCATTGCGGGTTTAATCCTAACCTTACCGCAATCTCAATATACTCAGCTTCGTTTTGGGCGATCGTATCTGTCACCCCTAGCATTTTCAAAATGCCATAGGACTGACGACCTCGCATGAATTCACCCGGAGAAGTCACAATAGGTAAATTACAGGCAACTGCATCAAAAGTGGTGTGACCACCTGAAAAACTTAAGGTATCCAGAAAAACATCTGAAGTTAACAGGAGACTGGTGTAACTCTCCCACTCTTGACTTGGCAAAAATACACAATAATCCTCGCTCTTCAAATTAACGGCGGCAAAGGCTTTCTGTAACCGCTGGCGAAATTTCTTTTCTAGAGTTTTCGAGTTATCATTTAAAGTCTGCGATCTAAATACAAATACAAGCTGAGCTTCGGGAACTCGGCGAACTATTTCGACAAAGATGTAATCATACTGCGGTAAATATTTAAAACTCGATTGACAAGATAGATAGATGACAGCAAAATCGCGAAGCTGAAAATCTGAACGAGTTTTAGTTGGTTGGGGAATAAACGGTTTTTGATAGGAAATTCCCAGATTCGGTAGCCGAACCAACTGTTCAGTATAGTGTTCTTGGGCATCATCTGGTTCAAGCAAGTCACCAGATAAAAAGTAATCAATGGTTGGCAGTCCAGAGGTAATGGGATGTCCCCAGGTAGTACATTGAATTGGAGCCAAACGCAGGGATGCTAATTGGGTTGTAGGTGCCCATATCCCAATAGCTAAAAACACTAGTATATGCAACCGGTCTTTAAATATTTGCTGACAAGCTGCTTCTAAGTTGTCAGGTATGTAATAAAAAACATCACTTGATAACCTAATTTGTTGAGTAGTAGAATCTTTACTTACGTAAGAACCTGTATGGTAGCAAAAAATTTCAAACTTGTCTCTGTTGCAATTTTCTAGCCACCCTAATATCCATTTAGCTGCACTGGTATTACCAATGGCATCAGAAATATAACCAATCCGAATTTTGCCATTATTTGCAATCGGCGGCATCGGCATGGGATTTACCCATGTAGGATAGTTAGATCCCAGGATATTATGAATAAACTTGCCATACCGTTCTTGTAATTCTCGATCATTGTAACCTTGATAAGCTAGGTAAAAATTTGCATATTTGCTCGTGCCAATCAAAGCTTTATTTCTGGTTCCGGCACTGTCTAACTTAGTTTGCTTAATAACCTTTTCTAGTCCCTGAATGAATTGCTGACGGTAAAATGCTATTTGTTCATATTTTTCATAAAATGATGGCACTAGTAATTGGTTTATGAGATAAAGATAAAAGTCATCTGGGTGAGAAGTGGATGCTTCTTTTGCACTTGCAATCGCTTCTTGAATACTGCCATTTTCATTAAAAATATTAATTCTGAGATGGTGAAATTCTGTCTGATTTGGATAATGGCTGATGCCTTTTTGAATAATTCTGAGACTTTCTTCTACCCGGTTCAATTGATTTAAAGCACTTGCTAGAAAAAGATAATTATTTACTTCTATATATTGATCAATTTCTAGTAAAGATTTAAAATGTTTCACAGCCCCTTCATAATTACCTCGGCGATAGCAAGAATAACCAAAATAACTCAACGATAAGGCTTTCTCTCCTTTAGCTTCATAGGCTAATCCTAAATTATTAAGAATGTCAGGATCGCGAGGATTGAGAGTCAAAGCTTTTAGATAGACCTCAATCGCTTCATCCCAATTGCTATTAACCATCAGCACATTGCCTAAATTTAGGTAGCTGCCAAAATCATTAGGATTTTCTTGAATTGCTTGACGATAAATATTCTCAGATTCTTGAACATGTCCTATTTGAAGCAAAATATTACCTAGATTATTGTAAGCGTCAGTATATCTGGGATTAAGAGCAATCGTTTGTCGATAAGCCTCAATTGCTTGCTCGTAATTAGAGGTTTTTTCTAAAGCTAAGCCCAAGCTATAATGAACCGTAGCTTTTGAGGAGTCAAATTCCAAAGATTTGGCAATGGTGTAAATTGCTTCTTGATATCTTTGATTGAGGTAGTAAATAATTCCCAAATTCATCCAAGCAGCAGCATTATTATTTTCATAAAGCAATATTAATTTATACTTTTTCTCAGCTTCCGCATATTGATGCCAGTGAGTTAATACTGCGGCTTCTTTGAAGAGACCGCTAACTGATTCTGTCTGCTGCTTTAATTGAGTTTCTCTGAGGGTTTCAATGACAAATTTACTGTGGGGATTATTGTCGGAATTATAGCTGAGAGCAGTCTCATTATGAATTCTATCTCTGTTCCAACTTAAAATAGAGATGCCATTCCAAAACGTCTCGTCACAGAACTTTAATGTCGGCAAATTAAGGACAAGTTGAGCTTGAGGATTAGTTACTGTAAAATCTAAGATAGCTTGTTGAGCTTGATCGAAGTTAGCATTACTTAAAACAATTAGGGCTGTGTCTGCCAGAAAAGGTTTCACTAAAAGCAAAGCTAATATTTGAGAACGGTAGTTATAACTAGCATCATAAAAATAAACGCCGATTTTTTCATCCAGTCCTACCTGTTGCAGTTCCCCAAAAAATTCCTCAAAGTCTTGATTACAAAAAAATACTTGGTCTTCCAGATTAAATTCAGATAAATTATTTGTCAATTTTTCTAAGTTTTGACCTGACTCGTCAAATTCAGAAAAATTATCTATGGCATAAGCCATACAATCTGGATGATCGAGGAGGGCACCGATTAAACTAGCTCCCCGCAAGCAACCAATCTCACAATACACTTCTCCTGGTTCCATGCAGTCTACTGCCCAATTAAGGAATTGCATAATATTGGGGGTTGTCATTCCCTCCACTTGTTCAAGGAGCTCCCTAAAGCGCAGAGATTTCGGCTGTACAGATGGGAGATTCCAGTTATTATAATAATTAGGAAGATGGTTGAGAAATTTTTGAACGTCCATACAAATTTCCTCCTTAATTTTAGATTATTTACTTGGCGATAGTTCGCCTCTCTTTGTTAGGAATAAAAAGTTACACTATTTTAGCTCCCATCCTCCTGATTCTAATGGAACAACATTTTTGTTGCAAAAAGTGTTGAGTTGAAATGATGGAATATTTGGGACTGCAATTCGAGCGCTCGCCTCTCTATTCTCATTCTCCAATACAATTCTCCCATTTAGGCGCGGCATCAGAACTGACCACTGAATTTCGCTCAACTGTCCAATCAGTGAAATTTCCGGTCCATCAGACACATCTAAATCTTCTTCCATTAAAAGATTCATCGCTACGCTTGATAAAACAAGATTAGCATCTTCGTTAGAAATATTACTGCTGTATATTAATAGAGTCATCTTGCTTTTGTCTGGGTGAGTTGCGATGGCCCTCACCACTCGTTCCAACTCTAAACCAAGAGACTCTTCTGGCTGCGACCAAGCTGGAAAAATAATTAAGTTAATCTCTCTCAAGTTAATTGCATCTAAAAATATCGCTTTTTCACCTTTTTTTTCCTGTTCTTTCTGCTTTTGTGGAGTGTAATAACCGACCATTTCCAGAAAACGCAAAGCTGTAGGAACAGGAGAGTAATTTTTAATAGCCCACTGCCGACCTTCAGCAGAGATTTTTTCTAGAATTCCTGGGTCATCAGCAATGCGAGCGACAGTATCATGCGTATTGTCTAAATCAATTCCTACATAGTGCCGCCAGTTTTCTGGCATTACTGGAAGTTTAACTCCATACTTATCAAAATCTACGTGAAACGTTACGCACCCAGCCGCCAATGACTCCCAAAAACGCCAACTATCCCACCATTCTACGATTGGTTCTCCTGTGAAATAGCTGGAGGTAACAGCACCCCCAAAGCACGCACAAGCCGTAGATTGCTTCAGACGCTGGTAGTAACTCGGATAGTGGCGTTGACCTGTTTGCTTCCAGTGCAAGTAGTGGTAACTGTCTGAGGGAGATTTATCAAAATCCTCAGCGGTATCATCCTGGGGCAAAATATGTTGAATTAATGGCAAGAATTGTTGGCCAACAATCTGCCTTAGAGGGTTGTCAACTATCATTACTCCACTCTCAACCCATAAATAACCCTGAAGAACTTTAATCAAAGTTTTAGTGTATGACAATTCCCTGTGCTCGTTGCGGAAATTGACGAGCAAGCATTTTTTTCTATCCTGAAAATGATTGAATTCACTGGTTTCTCTAAGTATACGGTTAGAAAGACCAAAAACCCACGTTAAACAGTTTGAAGGATCTATAGATTGGCTGTTGCCGTGAGTTCTTAATCTGAAATCAAATTTTTCTAACTGTGGATTCCAGATGGTAAAACCATCCATGTCATCCAGAAAGACAGTAACATATTTTCGCTCTGAGTGAAATAGATTTTCAGGAAAAGATGTTGCGTTTCTCATCCATCTGAAGTCCAAAATCACAATCGAGCAATCGTGATGAGTCACACTTGGCTCATCACAAAATAAATATTCTTCTGTATCCGGGTCAATCTTCCAATGATTGATGTTTGAATAAAAAGGTATTCCCAGTTCTTTAAAGCCTTCCGCTAAACATATACTTAAAGGTGAATAGACTCCTTCACAGCAATAGAAAAATATAGGTCTGTCCAAAGTTGGGTTTAGAGGGGGTTGGGATTTTGACATATCGCTGTTCATATTAATAGTAGCTATACAATCATTGCTGAGCTTTTCAGTCAAGATTACATATTCATAAAACTGTCCACTAAATAAGATGGGATTTCTTCATGTCCTGCCACTGCGATCGCCTCTCGATTCTCATTATCCAATATAATTCTACCATCAAGGCAAGTCATCAGAGTTTCCCACTGAATTTCACTTAACCGTCCAATCAGTGAAATTTCCGGTCCCTCAGAAACATCTAAATCCTCTTCCATCAGTAGATTCATCGCCACGCTAGATAAAAGTAGATTGGCATCTTCATCAGAAATGCTGGTAGTCTCTATCAGTAAAGCTATCTCACTTTTATTCGGGTGATCCATACTAGCTTTGATGACACGTGTTAAATCCTCCGCGATTAATTCTTCTGACTGGTTCCAGTCAGGAAATATAATTAGATTAATATCTCTTAATCCGAGATCGTTACTAAGAGCCTCAACTATTCGATGCTGAGGCACTCCCTCATCTGCCCATGCGTAGTCTTTGTTAAAATTATCAATCCACTCTTGTAACAATTTACTGTAGTCTTCATCGGTAACTGGCAATTTTTTACCAGGACATATTTTCGGGATTAATTCAGTTTGTACAAATAATTTTAACTGGGGATGCCAACCGTATCGCTCTACCGTATATAAGATTGAGCGAACCGCTTTGAAATACTGTTCTGTTCTTTGTAGAATAAAACTATTTACATAGCCTAAATAGTAATTAAAATCAATAACAATTTGTTGGTGAAACTCACAGCGTGCTTCGGAAAAACCTTTTGTAAAAGCAGTGTAAATACATTCAATTAAGTGTTCCACTGGTACATCAGTCATCTCTAAAATTTGTTCCGATGACATTCCCCAATAGTCAAAATCATGGGCAATAGAACCATAGGCAGATGTTGATTTTGACAATAACTGAATCATTGGTAATGGTTTAGCCCAGTCTGTAAGTGCTATTTGGGTGATGCCACTTGAACAGCCGATAAAAAGGTGACAATACTTAGTCAATTCAGCAGTTTCCCTCATAGTAAGAGTGCTACCATCAATAATTCCGGGATTTCCTTTAGGAATTGGGAAATTAGATGAAAGAATAACTTGGCAATCTGGCAGCAGAGAAATTATCCCTTGAGCTACATATAAAGCATATTGAGGTGTAACAAAAGACTGACCACTTTTCGATGCACATTCAAACAAAATTACATGACTGGATTGCGGCAAATTATGCTTTTCGGCAAAAGTTTGGACTTTTTCAACCTCATTGCTTCGCAGTTTTAAAATATTCTGTATTGGAACAGTTATAGGTTTTGGATAAGCCCGAAAAATAGAGGGACGAACAGTACCGTCGTAATTTTGAAAGTTATTAGGATAAATTTGGGCCAAAAATATTTCATCAAAATCACCACGATCAGCGCGAGCTTTTGCCTGGTTTTCAAAATCATACCAAGCTGCTGCCATGTCAGCCCAACCAGCTAAAGGAATTTCCCAAATTTCATCAACAAATGGGTTTTCTTCAACTGTCCCTTTACAAATAGATGAAATCGCCCAAGTCAGATGGCAATTGGGATAATCCTGCTTAATTTGTCGAGCTAATATAGTTGTATAAAGACAATCTCCATTGGATCCAAGCTGGCCCAGTAGGATTCGTTTACCGTAATTAATCATAGAATTTTTCATCATTATTATTATTGAAAAACAGTAGTTTGAGAGAGACTAATTTTTTTGGAAAACCAGCATTCCAAAGGTATAGCTGATATTCGCTCCCGGAGAAAAGTAACCAGGTTTGATTACTGCATCTCCCAAAGACCAATCTACAGGCTCAACTAAATTTAAACCACAATTTTTACATTTATCTATCAAGTTTTTAGTATCGTTTTCATCCAAAGGATTCCAGAGTCTATCGTAAAGCTTGAAGTCTGGCTTAAGTTTCGGTGTCCAATAATCAAAAGTTACATACAATTTGCCATTTTCTATCAAAAGTCTAGAAACTTCTGTGGCGAATTTTTTGAAATCTACTTCATGTTCTATGACAGAAAGACAAGTTATATTGGTGAAGTAATGATCTGGAAGTTTGGTATCCATGAGATCTCCAATCATATATTTGACTTCTTCCAGAGGCACATCAGGAGGTTGAAGGTCAATCCCATATTTTTCGCCTTGGACATTTTTCAAAACCGCATTCTTTAAAATATAAGAGTCAGAACTACCCATATCTAAAAGATTACCGTCTGATAAATCAAAGATGATGTGAGCGATATCCCAGTCTTTACAGACAAGATTATGGGAAGCATAGCCATTTCTATGTAGATAATCAGTACATTTATAAATTTCATCTCTAAATTTCAAGAATTTACATACAGATGGTTTAGAAGATGTGGCTATCTCTGATTTATTAACGAGATTAGCACTTCCGCGAGGTTTCCGATTTGTGTTACCTTTAATTTGAGTTTTAGCGCTGGCTAAATATATATTATTACTACTTATGTAGTCTCGAAGACGATTTACTATTGGCAGATTTTCTAGTCCGTACTTTACCAGCTCAGGATTTTGAGCTAAACTTTCAATAATATTATCGGCAAAGTTATAATGTGGGTCAGTGCCATAATTCAGAGTAAGATACTCCAGAAGCTCTAGGGCATAATCAGTATAGTCCATGACATCAGCTATACAAGCCAGCTTCAAAATTCGCTCAGGTGTCTGTAAATGTGTATTTAAGTTGGGGCGCATCAAATCCCGGAGATAAAAGGCATCAGCCCATACTAATGAGCCAGGACGGTTTCGAGAAGTAATGGGTGAAGTTGTGCGAACTGCACGTCCCGTACTAACAATTAAATCAAAGAGTGTAAAACTTTGGTTTCTCAAATACACATCTAAATCACCAAACAGAGGTTGATTGACATATATGTCTGTAAACTCAACTTCGCTGTAAACAGCTAGAATGCTCTGTTTTAAAATTTCCGAAGCTCCTTCTAAAACTGAAAGTTCTCCACCCTGAACATCAAGGTGAATGAAGTCAATTTCTTTAATGTTTTCCCAATGGCAAAAAGTATCTAAAGTTGTTGTTTCAATTTCGATAGTACGATCTAGAATTAGACCTATATAGCCGTTAAACCGCTGCATATATGACTCATTGGGCGGATACAAAGAACTACATCCGGGATATTTATTTACATAAAGTGTGGATTTTCCCTCTTTATTGCTAAGAGCTAAGGGGATATGGTTTTCAGTCCAATTGACTTTTCTAGCTTCTAGGTCAGCATTAGCTTGCTCGCAAGCTTCTACATCTGCATCAAATCCATAAATAGTTAAGTTAGGGGCGAAAATATCCCAATTTCGACTGGCATAATCATCCTGCTTTTCAATTTTGCGTGAACCAACAATACATACGGTGATGTGAACTCTGTCTAACTTACCGCTCTTCTTTAAACTTGGGAGGAAAAACATAATAATTATTAGTACGTAAAAATGATGAATGCTCGATTTTGTTCCGATTTACCCTTTACCGATCGCCCTTTCCGCTACTACTTCCCCTTCGCCTGCCCCAACAATACCTTATAATCCGCCCGATCGGGATTTAGCTTCACCAACTTCTCCAAAGGCTCGATCGCCCCCACCTTATTATTCATTTGCAACCGCACATTTGCCAATCCTTCCAGAGCCGTCTGATTCTGCGGTTCCCGCTGCAAAACCGTCTCATATCCCCGTTCCTGCGCCGCCAGCAAAGATTCCTGAGAAACAGCAGCAGTCGCCGGTTTTTGTTGGTGCTGGCTGCTCAAACCGCTGCTGAACAGACTGAAAATACCAAAAATTGCAGAACCACCAAACGAAACCATTGATACTAACGCAAAAATCTGCTTAGTTCGATCGCCCTTATTAACTGGACGAGGGCTAGATTTTTTCTGTGTGCTTTCCATTGCTAACTCTTGGCCTCGCTGTTTTCCAGGCACTCAAGAAGCGCCTATATCTAGATTGCCCAAGTTCGATCGCAAAACGATCGCCCTTGGCCATTTAAAATTTGAAACCTCTTCTAGCCCTACACACAACACCAGAGATTTGTCAAGGACATTTAGGTAACAATAACACGCGGGCGATCGAGATTGGTGAAGGGCGATCGCACCATGACTTTTTAGCCGTTACTCTCAGGCAATTGGTCAAACCGAGCTCGGTAACGCGCTAACAAAGAATCGAGTTCAGCAGCACGCTGGCGTTCCGCTTCTAGTGCTGAGGGTAATTCATCAGGAAGCCGTAATTTTTATCCATTATCTTCCCGATCAAAAACAATTAGTTTTCCATTTATTTATAAACGCCGTTGCAGCACTTCCCTGCGACTTTTAGTAATTAATTGATAGCTATATTCCTGTTGGTAGTATTGAGATCGATCGCTCTTTTGAATTCCTTAAGTGCCTCAACATGACTTGGCATATTAACACACCTGACGAGTAAAGCTATATCGAGTTCTGGGAGCAATTGGGAACTCGCAATCTCTTCGTATCCTTGCTGTCTGAGAGCATACAGAGACAGTCGGCTGTTTTCCCAAAACCCGACTTCAGGGATTTGCAGCCGTTTGTAAGCCTCTAGCTTATCAATTCCGCCGCTAGTGACGACTACTTCGATCGCTAAATCTGGACGTTCTCTGTCAGCACCCAATTCGTAAGACTTGTCGGCTTCACACTTCACCAGTCGCGATTCATTTCTAAAGTCAATGAACCCGTTGGAGTGTAATCTAAGCCTGCTTTTAGCAAATAAGTTTCCAGTAAAGCACCAATTCGCTCTTTCGCTGTTTCGTGTTTTATTCCAGGCATTTTCTGAATCTCCACTATCCCATCTAAAAATGACAGCCGAACCCCTGGAATATCCAGCATCGGTTCTAAGGTTTTGAATTGTTCCCACGTTAACCCTGGAAATAGCAACGGCCGATCTAATTTCTCTTCTAACGTTGTTGCAGTCATGCCCATCGCTCCTTAATTGTGGTTATTTTAAATATCAAACGTCCTTGCTGACTTGATTGTGTAATCAAAATGGGATTGGATTAAGGGCCGAAAGGTCGCTCATCGACCCATCACACTTTCAAATGCCATCAGGATCGATACCCTGACTTCTCAAGTATGCCATTAGTCGATCGACCCTCTGGCGTTCCTCTTCGGCCCTCTGGCCTTCCTTTGCGGCGCGCTGGCGTTCCTGTTCCACCCGTTCGGCACCCCACAGCAGCAAATTGCCATTCTCATCCCACCAGCGCAACCAATAACCCGTTCTCTGAGATTTTTCACCTTCCCAAACCCCCAGAAATAAACCCATTGATTCTATCCAGAATCGCTGATTAGCATCCGGTTCTTGCAATTCATATTCTCTCGATGTCGAGAGTCTGTACACTTCCAATACTCCCGATTTTGGTTCAAAAATTACATAAATCGGTACTTGCAAAATTCGCTCATAAAACCGCCACTTGCCGTAAGGATATGTCGGTTTATTTGAATATTCACTGCCGTCTGTATCCGATAAAAATTCCATCACTACAGCAGGTACTTCTCCCTCAGCATTGGGCGTATAACTACGGCGAACTTCTCCTGGTTCTGCTAGCAATACCGAGGGAACGAACACCCAATCTGGTGCTTTTACTACTGTTTTGTCGTTAACTTTGGCACAGAGTCCAAAATTGGAAGCTATTAGCATTGAAGCTAGGATAAATCCTGCCATATCCAAGGCTTCGCGCAGGGCGGCGGCTAAAAGTGGTTGGTCGATGTTTTCCACAGGATCATCTGGTAACTTAAAGTCATCTGGCAATTTTTCCCAAGTTATATTATACTGGGTTTTGGTTGCCTCCGGTTTCGATAAAATTTGCGTCATTGGTTTTCCTTGTTTCGACAGAAAGAGTTCTTTGTTAATAAGATTTGGACAATAACTTTAATGCCAGGTGCGAAATGCGCACCTTATTAACTAGCTGTAATGGGGGTGTGTATTGGGCAGGTTACTAAGTAGAGTAAATCGCGAATTTGGGGCAATTGCAGTTATTCAATGATACCCTCTTTTAATGGGTATTTTATGGCTTTACTGGTTCTGCTGACCTGGCAGTTTGAGAAGGTAGAACAGGCATTTTTTGCGGCTTGTGCAAGCTGGGAAATCCCGGCTTTACTGATTGATTTCTGGCAATTGTACTCTCATTTACTTTCTCAGAAAGAGGAGCTAATGTTTGAGTCACTTTAACTTGCTGTCGCAGTTGTTCTGTCGAACCCAACAAACCTCCTAATCCGTTGAACAACCTGCGAATATTGTTGCGGAAAGCCGGATCTCCTGTCAAATCATCCACGTCGGAAGTAATTTTCTGCACGTTCTGAAATGTAGCTCGTGCAGAATCTAGAGTTTGCTGCAATAATAGCAAAGTGGCCGGATTGTTTACCTGGCTGGATAAATCTCGCAAATTACCAGAAGCTTGGGCAGCATTCGCTGATAAAACTTCTAAATTGTTCAGCAATTGTCCTTGGTTGATTCGATTAATTGTTGGACTAAAACTGCTGACAGCTACCCGCAGTTCTTGACTGCTTTGATTGATGTTATTCAGAGTTGAGACTAAACTGGCGCGGTTGGTTGCTACTAAAGAATTGAGTTGGTTGGCTGTTAATGTAACTTGATTTGCTGCTTGAGTTACTGAATTAGCAGAATTTATCGCAGCGGCCGATACGGCTTTTGTGGAAGTGTCCGCCGTAGCTGCTACTTTAGAAATATCAGTGGCGACTCCTGATATTTCTGCTTTTAGCGATTGATTTAAATTGCTGGCTTCTCCCTTTAATGATTGATTTAAACTGCTGGCTTCTCCCTTTAAAGATTGGTTTAAACTTGCTATTTCGGTTTTTAATGATTGATTTAAGCTCCCAATGTCTGCCCTTACATCTTGATTCAAAGTTTTTATTTCGGCTTGGGCAGTTTGAGTTAAATTCGATAAATCTTGAGTGACTTTAGCTGCACCTTTAGCTGTGTTGGCTGTATTTTCGGCGAGGGATTTAATATTGTTGAACAGCGCGGGGTCAGTGTAGAAATTAGCTAGGCGGACTGTGGATTTAATGAGTTCGTCGATAGTGACTCCAGCTTGACCTTTTAAGCGCGAATTTTGGCAGATAATCTCTGGGGGACAGTCGGCACTAACGGGATTGGCGGTAAGTAATGATTCTGGCAAAATCGAGTTGGGGGTAATGTCGATCGACGATTCGCCAATTAAACCGGATTTATTCGCTTCGATGGTAACATCCCTGGGAATCACTAAAGTACCGGGGGCAATCTCCAGCGTCACGTCTACGCCGTTGGAACCCGGTTTGAGGGCGGTAATTTTACCGACTGCAACCCCACGATATTTGATGGGCGTGCCTATTTGCATTCCTTGGGCGCTGCCAAATTCTACGGCGAATTTGTAGCTGCGGTTCCCTAGCTGTACGCCTCGCAGCCAGAGCACTAAGCCGCCAAATAAACCGATTCCTACTAAAATTAAGAACCCGACAGAACCTTCTCTTACAGTTCGCGATCGCATATTTTCTCCTCAGTCATTGGTCATTGGTTATTAGTCGTTAGTCATCGGTCATTTCAATCTAAAATCTAAAATCTAAAATCTAAAATTGGCTGATTATCCAAGCGCTTGAATTGGCCCAGTAACACTGCCGCTAAAAAATTGTCGGATCAGTAAATTATCTGTCGATGCAATATCGCTGACAGTTCCCTCCCACTGCACTTTGCCTCGATAGAGAAATACGATGCGATCGGCAGTGCGGCGGATGGTACTGTCTTGGTGAGTGACGATCGCATAAGTGCTGCAAACACCTTGGGCCGCCTGCAAGTCCCTGATTAAATCTTCAATTACCGTCGAAGCAATCGGATCTAAACCCGCCGTCGGTTCGTCGTACAGCAAAACCTCTGGATTATCCCTGTCATTATCAGGATTCGCCATGATAGCGCGGGCAAAACTTACCCGCTTCCTCATTCCCCCAGACAACTGCGCTGGATAGCGTTCGCCAATTCGCGGCAAACCCACCATCTCCAACTTTTCCTCCACCAATTCCCGAATGCGGCGGCGCGGCAGCTTAGAATGCTGGTAAAGTAAAAAACCGACATTCTCCTCCACCGTCAGCGAATCAAACAAAGCCGCTTGCTGAAACACCATCCCAATTCCGATCGGATCTGCCACGTCGTCCACCCATCCGACCCTGCGCTGTCCCTGAACAAAAACCTCACCGGCATCCGGGGCCAACAAACCCGCAATTATCCGCAGAATCGTAGATTTCCCCGTCCCGGAAGGGCCAATAATTGCCAGGGCCTCTCCCCGATAAATCCTCAGATCGACTCGATCGAGGATCGGGTTCTGGCCGAAGGACTTACTTACCCCCTTGAGTTCGATTAGTGGCTCAGCCATAGGATGTTATCAATAAGTTGTCAGTCCTCAGTCATCAGTCTACCTAATGACTCATGACTCATGACTAATCACCAATTACTTAAATTGACTGCCAGAATCAAAACTCTCTTGTATTGTAAATTTGTCAGCTCGAGCTGTTCCAATACCCTTAAGACTAATTAACCATGTCAATTAGTTCACTTCCTAAAGCCCTCCGCGTCTTGGCTAAAGCCAAGCAGGTTTTTGCCCAATCCAGAAATCCTTACCCCCCTTCTTTGCGGAACGGGCGAGTTCACCAGTGGTTTAAGTGGTTAGCCCCCGGACTGTTAGTGAAACGGTGGCTGCTGATTAGTGCTAGCGGCGTGGTACTTGCCACTTTGGGTTTAGCGATTTGGACTGGGATGACTCCCATTTTCTTCTTATTGCAATTGTTGAGAAATTTTTTGGCATGGATTGCGGAAGTTGTTCCTAATTACGTGTCGGGGCCGATCATCATTGCCGGCGGGATTTTGTTAATTCTGTGGGGACAAACTCGCAGTTTGAACTCTATTACCCAAGTGCTGATGCCCGAAGGGAATGAGGAACTGGTCGATCGACTCCTCAACCACCGTCGCTTGCACCGCGGCCCAAAAATTGTGGCAATAGGGGGCGGTACGGGCCTTTCTAATTTGCTCAGGGGATTGAAGGATTACAGCGCAAAAATCACTGCTATTGTCACGGTGGCGGATGATGGCGGGTCTTCCGGGCGGCTGCGGCGGGAAATTGGGGTATTGCCGCCGGGAGACATTCGCAATTGTTTGGCTGCTTTGGCAGATGAGGAAAAGTTATTGACTGAGTTATTTCAATATCGTTTCCGGGCTGGTGACGGTTTAGTGGGTCACAGTTTTGGGAATTTGTTTTTGACGGCGATGAGCGATATTGCTGGAGATTTGGAACAGGCGATCGCGGCGAGTTCTAAAGTTTTAGCAGTGAGGGGAGAGGTGCTGCCGGCTACTCTGAGCGATGTTTCTTTGTGGGCAGAACTCGCTGATGGCCGCAGGATTGAGGGGGAGTCCAGCATTACAAAAGCTAACGGGAAAATCCTCAAAATAGGCTGTAATCCTGCTAATCCTCCGGCATTACCTAGGGCTGTGGAAGGTCTTCGGGAAGCGGATTTTATTATTATTGGGCCGGGGAGTCTTTATACCAGTGTCATTCCGAATTTGTTGGTGCCGGAAATTGCTGATGCGATCGCCAACAGCGAAGTTCCGCGCATTTATGTTTGCAATATTATGACTCAGCCGGGGGAAACTGACGGATACAGTGTTGCAGACCACATTCGGGCGATCGACCGCGCTTGCGGCAGGCCGCTGTTCGATGCTGTAGTCGTTCAAGGAAAAGTCCCTTCTGCAAAGGCTTTGATCCGCTATTCTCAGGAGAATTCTTATCCGGTTGTGCTCGATCGAGAAGCAGTAACGCAATTGGGGCGACGAGTTGTCATCGCCAATGTCATGGATGAAGATGAAAATACGGGTTTAATTCGCCACAATTCGCAAAGGTTGGCGGGGATGTTGCTGCGTTGGTACGGCCGCGCCCAGAACATTTAAGCTGCTGACTGTTAACTGTTGACTGTTGACTAATATTATTGGTTATTGGTTATTGGCCGCCGCCAGCGAGTAACAAATAACAAATAACAAATGACTAATGACTAATGACTAATTATTGAAATGAAAACTTTGCTTCCCGATTCTGAGGCTACGCGCAAGTTTGGTGTTGCGTTAGGTAGATCGCTCCCCCCAGGCACTGTAATCTTATTACAAGGAGATTTAGGTGCGGGTAAAACTACCTTGGTTCAAGGCATCGCTGAAGGTTTAGGAATCTCAGACTCGATCGAAAGTCCTACTTTTACCCTAATTAACGAGTATTTTACAGGGCGAGTTCCGCTGTATCATCTAGATTTGTATCGACTGGAACCCGAAGAAGGCGAGGCTTTGCACTTAGAAAGTTATTGGGACGGGTTAGAAATGGATTTGGGAATTGTGGCGATCGAATGGGCGGAAAGATTGCAGTACAAACCAGAAAATTATTTGCAAATTTCTTTAAGTTATCTCGATAACGGGCGGCAAGCTGAAGTAATTGGTAATGGCGAGTTATTGGATTGGCAATGGGAAAATTGAGCTAGTGCGATCGAACTTACTGCGGCGGGCGGTTGACTCGAATCAATTTACCTCTCAAATTTTCCTCACCAGCAATAGCATCATTGATGCGTGTTGCCAACCTTTCTAGATTTTTATCGTCTGTACAGACGATAATACCAGCATGATTTGGTTGTTGAGTATGCAATCGAATGAAATGCCGACGATTTTGCGTCATAACCGCCCGATCGTTATTCACAGCAAAGGCTAATACTTCGGGGTCATCATCTCCGGCATTTCCTGCCTCTTGAATAGTCAGGGCATCGTGACCTAAATTTCGCAGCAATGCCACAATAGGAAACGGGAACTGTTCATCTGCATAGAGACGTGCCATAAATTATACTTCCTACATCATTGCTGCTGCTTCTTCTCGGAGTGCTGTTTCAATTTCTTCGGAGTTAGCCTCAGCATAAGTCCAGACATTTACTAAGTTTGCAGCATTCAACTGGGGATAAAATTGTAGAAGTTCAGCATCACTTGAACCTTGACGGCGCAAACTCACGAACAGCCAAACGGGAAGTCTAGTTTGGGCAATGCAAGCATCGCCGCCACACACGTCGGGAGTTTTGGTAATTCCTGGCCAGCTATTACTTAAACTTTGGGCTAACAGTCTTATGACTTCAGCTTTCTCAGTCGGAGTTAAGGCCAGGAGTTGTGTTTCTAGTTCTTCGAGGATCATGGGTAAAATCGCTTTTGCGATGCAGGAATACCCAATTATAACACTTGAGTTAAATTCAAGCTTACTCCGCGTCAAATGTCAAAGCTTCTCCCCTCACATTTGTATCCAATTTACCATTTTCAAAAACAACTTTTCCTCCAACAACAGTCACAACTGGCCATCCAGTCAAACTCCAACCTTCAAAAGGACTCCAGCCGCACTTTGTCACCATTTCTTCTCGCAGCACAGGTCGATAATTATCCAAATCTACTAATACCAAATCGGCATCAAAACCCGGAGCAATTGCCCCTTTGTTAGGAATCTTATAAGCCTTAGCAACTGCCGCCGACATCCAATTAGCAACTTGAGCAACTGTACATCTTCCCTCTACTGCTTGTGTCAGCATCAAAGGCAAAGAAGTTTGGACTCCCGGCATTCCAGACGGCGTATTCGGATAATCTTGAGCTTTTTCTGCTAATGTATGCGGCGCATGGTCGGTGGCGATAAAATCAATTACGCCGTCGAGTAAAGCTTGCCAAAGTATTTCGTTATCGCGGGGCTCGCGCAAAGGCGGATTCATCTGAGCTAAACTGCCAATTTTTTGATAGGCGCTGGTATTTAACAACAAATGCTGCGGCGTAACTTCTGCTGTCACCCAACTCGGTTTTTCCTGGCGCAACAACTCAGCTTCATCCCCAGTTGAAAGGTGCAGAATGTGCAGACGCCGCTGATATTTATTAGAAAGTTTTAATGCTAGCTGAGTAGCCAATAAAGCTGCTTGGTTGTCTTGAATTTGCGAGTGTACGGCAACATCGGAAATCCCGGCAAATTCTTGACGACGCTGGTTGATTCTAGCTTGGTCTTCTGCGTGCACGGCAATTAGTCGATCGCCCTTGGCAAAAATCGCCTCTAAAGTTGCTTCTCCATCGACCAAAAGCTGACCGTGCATCGAACCCATAAACACCTTAATTCCCGGAGTTGGATTCGCAGTCAACAAATCCGGCAAATTCTCTGGCGTTGCACCAATAAAAAAGCCGTAATTCACCAAACACTTCTCGGCAGCGCGACTTAGTTTATCATCTAAGGCAGCTTGGGTGGTGGTCAGCGGTCGCGTATTCGGCATTTCCAAAAACGATGTCACGCCGCCTTTAGCGCAAGCACAGCTAGCGGTAAATAAGTCTTCCTTGTGTTCTAAACCCGGTTCGCGGAAGTGTACCTGGGGATCAATTACTCCGGGTAACAGAGTTAAGCCTTTCGCATCTATTTCTCGATCGCCAGATTCGACAATTTCCGCAGCAACCTTGACAATTTTGCGATCGCAGATTTGCACATCTCCTACCAAAAACTCACCATTGGGCAAAAGAATGCGAGCGCGACGGATTAACAAACTTGATTTGGGAGTCATAAGATACCATTAATTGAGTAAACAGCGTGCTAGCATGGAAGCATTATTAAGTTTATAATTCGTATCCAGCTCAGTCACTACAATACCCTATGACTCGTCTAGACAAGTCAGCCGACGAAAAACCTCCGCAAGACACCGAAAATCCTTGGATCGAAGGAATTAAGACGATCGGCTTAGCAGCCTTTTTAGCCTTTGGTATCCGCACCCTGGTTGCCGAAGCACGCTACATTCCCACCGGCTCGATGCTCCCAACCTTACAAATTAACGATCGATTAATTATAGATAAGGTCAGCTATCGATTCCAAGATCCCCAGCGAGGAGATATTATCGTATTTATGCCTCCCGATCCGGCTAGTTTGTGCACGGGACAGCCGCCACCGATCAAAGATGCCTATATCAAGCGAGTGATCGGACTGCCGGGGGACAGTGTGGAAGTCAAAGAGGGAAAAGTTTTTATTAACAAGCAGCCGCTACAGGAAAAATATATTGAAGAAATTCCGCAGTATCCCTACGGGCCTGTAGTTGTAGCTCCAAATTCTTACTTGGTGCTCGGCGACAACCGCAACGCAAGCTGTGACAGTCATTATTGGGGCTTTGTACCCAAGCAAAATATCATCGGTAGGGCAATTGTGCGTTTTTGGCCACTCAACCGTACAGGTTCGATCGACCCCACGCCCCTTTATCCCGCTAAAAATTAGCTACAACCCTCAGTAGGGTGCGCTAGGCGCACCTTACTACTACAGATTAATGAAGGTCAAAATTTAAAACTTGCTTAACTTCCGATCGTGCTGCCATTCCAGCAGGTTTAGTACGATGTTTCGCGATCGAGAACTTTCACCACTTTGTTATACATCTCCTCTGCCTCTTGCTGCGAATTGCCGATACTCGTCAAGCCCAATTTGCCAAACTCCGACAAACAACCCATTAAATGAAACACACTGCCCGTCTCTGTACCGCTGTCAAAGTGCAGTTGATTGTCAGCAATAATATCCATCAAATCGTTCGGTAATAATCCCCGATAGCGCTCTTTTTTCAAATTGTCCGAAGCGACATAATATTTCGGACGGCCCTGCTGGCTGTAAAATAATCCGTTAGTACGCTCGTACCGACCGTTTGTTAACAGCTTCAAAGCCATAAACGGATGAGTTGTGCCTCCTTTACGTAAGTTAATTTCTATTGCTTGAAGATCCCATTTCCCATCGGATTGCTTTACAGCGAGAAAATCTACTCCAAATCTCTCTAAAGCCCCCTTTTTAGCTAAGTTTTGCCCGACTTTCCATCCCAATTCTTGCAACGCCAGCCGGTAAGATTCGTCCGCAGGGAATCGGCAACCCAAGAAAATTTGGCCGTCTGGGCCTCCTAAAATCTGGTCGTGAGTGGAGAGGATTTCTACTTCCCCGCTGGGAATAATTCTGCCTTGAACACTGGGCGAGAACTTTTCTTCTCCTTCGATAAATGCTTCGGCAATTGCCCCTAATTCGGGAATGCGGCTGCTAAAATTTTCCCAGGTTTCGCCTGTGGATTGAAAGCGCAAATTATGGAAGCAATCCCCAATTGCCTTCGCTCTTTCATGAGGCGCTTTACTTGTCAGGGAACGCAGATCTAGAATTGCATTTCCTTCCCCCGAAAAACCTTCATTTAACTTAATTACCATCCGCTGCAAATCCGGCTGCCGTTCCCACAATTGAGCGGCAGCTTCTGCTAAATCTTCCGCATTCCAAACCAACTCCGAACCGTCAGGATAAGGCACGCCACATTCTTGGAAAATTTGCCTGCTGCCGCTTTTTGTTCCCCAATATAACAGATCGGGATCGCTGGCCCACAAAGGAATCCCCAATTTAACAGATAACTCGCGTTCTAAGGGCGTCGAGTTATAACAAACCATATAAGATTTTGTCGGCCGCACTGCTTGACGAATGCGCTCCATCAAGCGGGGGCGCTCTAAAATTTTCTGGGTGAGGGATTTGGCAGAAGCATCGTAAGCACTGAACAGCAAAAGCCGATCGCGCGCGTGAGAAAATGGAATTCCCGGCAGCAATTGCAGGTAATAATCCACAATCATCGGGTGCAAGGGCTCCGAGGTAATGTAAATTAAGCGCGTGCGGGGATTTCGCAGGCGGATCAATGAAAATAAATGCCGCTCTTCGTAGTGGTAAGCACCCTCAATTTTCCGCATTTCTTGCTGATCTAAGCTGACAGAAGGAATGATAATAATGTCACAATCTCCGCTGTCGAATTCTTCTATCGCTCGCCAACGTTCGCGTAATTCTGTCTGAAGATTGCGAAACTTCTGCGCGGGTTCGGAAGATGAATTATTTAACTCTGGCATTGCTTTTTATCCTAAGTATTCAAATAATTATTGCTGATGATGTCGGGTGTGTCAGCCCCAATCCTTGAGACAACTCACACAGTTTTTTTTCTGACGGACCTTACCGGGAATATTGACAAAAATGCCCAAATAGTGATTTAAGGTGCGTCAGTCGAAATATTTGAGGCAACTCAAACAGTTTTTTCTGACCCCGCCCAAAAACCGATACTGTGCCACTTACTCCTGTCGTGAATCTCCAAAAATTTTAGACCAAAGTTTAATCTCCCAGATTCATCTGTGGAATAAATCTAAAATCTAAAATCTAAAATCGACTGACGCACCCTACCGGGGACGATCTTCCATTTCTGTCAATCTGCTCTAAGAAGCTCGCCGCGCTCGAAAAAGTCTGGCATACTGCAAAATTGGCTCTAAGCGGCGTTGATTTTGCTTGAGTGCCGATCGCAATTTTTCCGAAGGGCGGAACACCAGGGGAGCCGAATATTTGTTCAGCATCTCCATATCTGGCGACTGGCTCAGCAGCATCAGCCTCACGTCTTTGTCGAGCAAATAACTCAGAGAAAGCAAATCTCCCATGTTAGTAAAATCGTTGCCGCGATCGCTAATTACAATTGTATCTTTAATCGACCGATTAGCTATCGCTTCTTTGTTAATAATTTTCGCAACTTCAGCATTAAAATAGCTCAAGTCTTTGCTCCACCAAGTATCAGAAAAAGCGCTGACCGTACAAGAGGCTACACTTGCTGTAAATACCAAGGCTAAAATGACTTGCCAAAACCGCTGCTGAGTTTTCAGGTTACTGGCGAGCAAGTAAGCAACTGCTAGCTGCACTCCGGGAAAGCAGGAAATCAGATAGCGGCTGACGGCGGAACGTTTGCCACCTAGGATTAGATCCGGTAATGCCAGTATCAAAAACGGTACAAAAATTGATGTTACAATAAACAGCCAAGTAGAAGTGCTAACCCTGCGGCAGATTGTGTAAAGGGCTGCCGCAATTAACAGCAAAAATGGCAATCTCAGCAGATAAGTCCAAATATTATCAAACCCGAAGTCGAAGTCAAAAAATAAGGCTGTAAAGCTGAGTGTCCACAATTTGACAAGATACAGCCAACCCGGAGATACTCGCGTCCAATCTGTCGTCGCTGATGCTCGTTCCAGGTTGGTCGCCAGCACGTAAATCCAGGGAATATACAATATTAAAGCTGCTGTTACTGCTAAGAAAAATTGGGAATTAGTTACGTGACCTCGCAATTTTGTTTTTTTGACAAACAACCAGTAAGAAATTATAAAAACTCCGTGACCAATGAGTGTTAAACTGAAGAAAGGGTGAGTGTAGAAACCAAAGGCGATCGCCAGCGAGTAAAATACCCAATCTTGCCAACCCCGCAACCGCACTGCTCTTAGCAGCAGCCAACTGCTGCCAATAACTGTCGCTGTCAGCAAACTGTACTGCCTTGCTGTCTGAGCAAACAATATGTCAAAGGGAGATAAAGCCAAAAGTGCTGTTGCTAATAACGCAGCCAAATTCGAGGCGAAAAGTTCCTGAGCTAAAGCGTACATCAAAGGCAGCGACAGCAAACTCAATACTGCTGGCAAACTGCGGGATGCTGTTAGAGAGCTGCCAAATTGCTGCATCCACCAACGAGCCATGAGAAAGTATAAAGGCGGATGCTGCGGGTCTTCTAGTGCTAAAGAACGAATTGTGTCTGCTTCTGTACTTCCCGGTTTAATCCGCTGATATTTTTGCAATTCTGGTGCGGGAAAAATCCGGTTTTGGAATAGTTCGTCGTCAATTTCTTGGCGGGTGAAACCAGCGGCGCGGATTGATGTGTAAGCTTCGTCATGCCAGTAAAGTTTGCGATCGATCTCAAAAAACCTAAATCCGATACCTAATAAAATGCCGATTGCCAATAAGTTCATCAGCCAGCGGGAATTTTGGGTATTAACAGATGTGTCTTGATGTGTTGTAGATCCCATGCTTATCCTAATTGTGGCGATTACTTGTTACCAGGCAGAGCCTGGTAACACAGATCCGGAGGCTCTGCTTTTAATGTAAGCTTTTCGAGGCAGAGCCTCTGGACATCGGTTCCCAGACAGAGCCTGGGAACAAGTTAAATATCTTCTACATCTTGGGCCTTGTGAAAGCTGGCTCAGGCTGAACCACCTCCAAAATCAAGAATCTTAAACCAAATCCCCGCAGAACCTCCAGAGCCAAAAAATAACTGCTAACATACGTGTTGTACAGTTAATCAACAAGCTCCGCAAGGGGTCTACCCGCGTACCGCAAATGGCAAAAAGCAAAGAGTCTATAAAAACTACAACTGAAAACTCAGAAAAGCAAAAAGCCCTAACTTCCGTACTTTCCCAAATCGAGCGCAGCTTTGGCAAAGGGGCGATCGTCCGATTGGGAGACTCCACTCGCATGAAGGTAGAAACCATCCCCACCGGAGCCCTGACACTGGACATTGCTTTGGGCGGCGGTTTGCCAAAAGGTCGAGTCATTGAAATTTACGGCCCGGAAAGTTCCGGTAAAACCACCCTAGCCCTCCACGCGATCTCCGAAGTCCAAAAATCCGGCGGTATCGCAGCCTTCGTCGATGCCGAACACGCCCTCGATCCCACCTACGCCTCAGCTTTAGGCGTCGATATTGAAAATCTCTTAGTTTCCCAGCCGGATACCGGCGAAATGGCCCTAGAAATAGTCGATCAACTCGTCCGTTCCGTCGCCGTCGATATCGTAGTCATTGACTCCGTAGCCGCCCTCGTCCCCCGCGCCGAAATCGAAGGCGACATGGGCGACTCCCACATGGGTTTGCAAGCCCGCTTGATGAGCCAAGCTTTGCGGAAAATCACCGGCAACATCGGCAAATCCGGCTGTACCGTCATTTTCCTCAACCAATTGCGGCAGAAAATCGGCGTAACTTACGGCAACCCCGAAACAACAACCGGCGGTAACGCACTCAAATTCTACGCCAGCGTGCGGCTTGACATTCGCCGCATTCAAAGCTTGAAAAAAGGTACAGAAGAATACGGCAACCGCACGAAAGTTAAAGTTGCTAAAAATAAAGTTGCTCCGCCTTTCCGTATTGCCGAATTTGACATTGTATTTGGCAAAGGCATTTCTACTTTAGGCTGTCTGACTGACTTGGCCGACGAAATGGGAGTAATTCTGAAAAAAGGTTCTTGGTATAGCTACAACGGAGAGAACATAGCTCAAGGACGAGACAAAGTGATCCAGCACATGGAGAAAAACATCGATTTCAAAAATGAAATTGAGGAGCTAGTTAAAAAGAAACTTGAGACTGGTGCTGTGGTTTCTGCTAATTCTGTCGCTCCTGTTGAGGTAGATGAGGTAGATGATGTAGATGATGAAGATGATGTAGATGATGTAGATGATGTAGATGGTTTGGACGAAGAAATTTAAGTTTTTTAGTCCTCAATTATTACTCGTTTACTCGTTTTCCTCCTTACCAGGCTGGAGCGAAAGTAACGCTCAACAGCTACCTAGAGCCTCGAATTTAATTTTCGCTCGGCTTCGGCTCTTGGTCGCTTACATGGGTTAAGAGGCACAGTCAGTAAACCAGTAACCCAGCCTGGGAAGCAGTAAAACCAGTAAATTATGGTTCGGCGCGATCGAATTTACTGGTTTACTTGTTTTACTCGTTACCAGGCTGGAGCGAAAGTAACGTAGCAAGGGCAAGACAAAAAAACGTTAAAACGAATTAACAAGCTAATTGAGGCAACAATCCGATTGCCGTTTGAGGGTATCGGAAAGCCAGAACCACTGAAGGAGAATCTAGCTGGCTTTTGGTTGCGGCGAATTGATGATACGAATCGATTAGTTTATGCTGTGGATGACGAGTCTCTAACGATTATCTCTTGTCGATACCACTATTCTGATTGACATCCTCCTTAGCCTGCTTAGCTATGGTGCGGCGTTTTTGTTGAACAGGAAATTCGGCGATTCTTTGAGCAGTGTAATTTTAATTAAATGACGATAGCGAGTGTCTATTTAACGGGCGAGCGTAAATTTTGTCACCCTATGTAAGTTTTGCAGGATAAACAGGGATGAGAGGGTACTCCTTTGCATAGCAATTGTTATGCAGTTATCGATTGTTTAGTAGCGAAGCCACAAACTAACGCGGACTTTTTATTTAAATTGCATACTCGAGGCGGGCGGGACACCCCACTCATTGTTTTATTGTTTTTTTGACAGACAATTTAAATCCACAACAGCTTATCCCAACAGAATTGTTTTCAAAATACTCCTTCTAAACTGGATTCATGTCTTTTGGTCAGCCGCGTGGCTCTGACAGCGGAACTGGGGGCATCTCCTATTTGTAAAAATACTTCTTCTGGCTCCTTCCTTCTGCCTTCTGCCTCTGGCGTCAAAACTCCAATTTTGGGCTTGGCTGCTTTCATTGAGATGCTCCCTACTTACGATCACTTATTCAGGCATAGAAACTGGCTGAACGTATTGAGAATTAGCGCGCACATAACAGCCTTGTCTTGTCAGCAACCAGGGTTGACCGTTCGCCATCGTAATAGCATTTGCTCCCCTGAGTTCAGCAGCAACTGTATCTTTATCCGCGCGGTAAACTTGTTGAATTGCTCCGTTTGCGGTCTTGCGACAGTTGAGTTGTCCATCTCGCGAGGTGACTCGCCAAGCAGGCCAAGTTACAAAACCATTTGTTGGACTCGACCAAGTATTAGCATTGCTAGAAGTATAGTCGCCACTTGCATTAGGACGCGGTAAAGCTTCGACTAAATTTACTTTAAATGTCTGGCCAATAGAAGGACAATTTTCTCCTGCTTTCACCTTCCAAGTAACTTCGGCTCCCAATTGGCTGCTTCTTCCAACTTGACGCCTGACAATGGCAATATCTCCAGAACAAACAATTTTTCTGCCAGGGCCGGTCGCACTGTCTTTGAAAGTCCCATTGTAATAGTAAGAGCCTGCTGCTCCTTCGGAACGGGTAATTTGAATATTGCCCAAAAATTCCCGATTGCCTACTTTAGTCAAGTAAAAACCGCTGCGATTGTTTCCTTTTTCTGACAAGTTTAAAGTAGTTTTACCGTTAGGATTAACATAAGTGGTAGCGCTAGCAGCAGTGCACCAAATTAATGACACAACTCCTGTGGATAACAAAATGGAAAGTTTTTTCACAGCAACACCTTGTATGATATGAATCTCTACTTTATTTATAGCTGTTGGTGAAAATACTTGACCAGTCGCTCAAATGAGTGACACTCATTTGAGCGACAGCGCACTCGTCTGACCCTGCGTGCGGACTATCCCCGGTATCAACTCTGCATAACTTCACCTTGCTTCAGCTCCCTTCCACTCTCTTCACTTGTATGCACTTGCATCACGATGCCTGCAAGCTTCCACTTCTGACTCATTGCAAGTTCCAATAATTAGCAGCAGAATAAATTTATATACGTAAGTAAGGGGGTTCCAATCACCGCTAAATACTGTGGATTTTACTGGTACTTCCCGGTGAGTCAAGTTGGGATTCCAAACACTAGGGCGATTTTTACAGGTAGCAGATTTCAAATCTAAGAATGCTTGTAAAGAAATGTAAAAGCTCCTGACAGCCGATTGCTTTGACAGAAAATACGATTTCTAAGTTCAGCCAGTAAAAAAATGGTATTGATTCAGCGCAAAAATGAACTTGACCAAGATAAATTAATTTGCTCGAAACTTAAATCATTGTTGAAGGGAGAATAAATTATGGCTGACGGTCAATTAGGAGTTATATTAAAGATGGCTCAAACAATTAATCCTCAAATTGAGAGCGATCGACATTTTGAAATAGACTTGGCAAAATTGCGCCAACTGCCAGCAGGAACATTAGGGTGCGAAGTGGCGCGATTTCTAGACGAACAAGGCTTTGAGCCGATCGCATCGGGAGACTGGATTCAGCGAAACCACGACGTTTGGCACGTTCTGACCGGTCTTTCAGCTTCAACAGAAGATGAATTGGTACTTCAAGCGTTTACTCGCGCTCAAGTATTTCGTCCTTCTTGTGCGATTTTAGTGTTAGTTGGACTGATCGGCGGCAAATGCGCGATCGGACAAATTATCAAAGGCTTAAAACACGGAAAATTAGCCACTCGGTTAATTAATTGGGACGTTGCATCTGATTGGGAAACTCCTTTATCTGAAGTTCGAGAAAAACTCGGAATTCTACCCTTAATTGATTAGATTTTAACTCGTTACCTCATTGCAAAAGTATGCAAAGCAAAATTTACAAACCGGAAATTAGCCTGAGTCCACGGGAAAGAGCGATCGCACAATTAGTAGCCCAAGGGCTGCCCAACAAATGTATTGCCAAAAATTTAAATATCAGTCACTGGACGGTTGCTACTTACGTGAGGCGGATTTTTATCAAACTCGGTGTTTGTTCCAGAACTGCGATGATTGCACTGCTGATCCAAGAAAATTTGCTCTGGGACTGATAAATAAGTAGCGTGCGTCAGCTAGCTTGAATTCTCTGGTAATCCAGAAACTCTAGGCACGACGCACCCTAAAAAAAACCTATCCCTAGACAGATGAAAACCCGGTTTAGCTGTAAAACCGGGTTTTCATTTGTAATGTTTAAAACCCTCTATGCCAAAGCCACAGAACGAGAAGAATTTCTCAGAAAACTCAGCAATTCTCGATTCACCGTTTGCGGCGCTTCCTGCTGAATCCAGTGGCCACAGTGAGGAACTAATTTTAACTTAAACGGAGCAGTAATTAATCTGTCTAAACCTTCTACAAGTTTGTGGCTCAAAAACGCATCTTCTTCTCCCCAAAGCACCAAAGTAGGTACTGTCACAGGTTCTAATTTCTCCGCCAAATTCCAAAGCCTCTGGGGGTGAAACATCTGGCGGTAATAATTGATAGCGGCAGCTAATACTCCCGGCTTTTCTAAAGCAGTCTGATAAATCTTAGTTTCCTCAGCACTAAAAGAGCCTTTGCGAACAGCTTGTCCTTGGAAAACATTGTGCACAAAATCTTTCAAGTTTTGCCGGATCAACCATTCGGGAATGCCGGGAACCTGAAACGCCAAAACGTACCAACTGCGGCGGATTTGATCTAAATTGCTCGCCATTTCCTGCACGAATCGCTGCGGGTGCGGAGCGTTTAAAATGGCCAAGCGGTTGAGTTGTTCGGGGAATTTTTGAGCTAAGTGCCACGCAATCGCCCCTCCCCAATCATGACCTACAACGTGAGCTTTTGTATAACCGAGGCTCGCAATCAAACCGCGAATATCCGCGCTCAGCGTATCTAAATCATAACCGCTTTCCGGCTTGTCGGAATCGTTGTAGCCCCGCAAATCCGGCACCACAACCTTAAAATGACGCGCTAAAGCAGGAATTTGATGACGCCAAGAGTACCAAAACTCTGGAAACCCATGCAGGAGGAGAACGAGCTCGCCTTCTCCTTGAGAAACGCAGTGCAGGCGGATGTTATTGGTTTCGACAAAAATGTGTTGCTGTTCGGAATCGAAAGAATTCATAGTTGGAAAGTTAGACTTATTTTCGGGAAGTACAGAACCCGCCGACTGGTAGCAGGCTAAAACGGCCCAATGCTGTTAATTTTTCTACTTTTATTGTAGCTGCTTTTCGATCCCCGTGGCTGCAATCTAATGAAACTTAAAACTTGTAGGGTTGTTGGTGTCCGGTTTTTTAGGCCTAACTACTGAGCGCACGTTTTTTACCTTAAATGTATTGTTTTAACAGCGGCGCAGGCGATTCAATAATAGCACAATTTCGTCCGTTGCCGATCGCATTTTTGCAGTCGATAGGTCAGATTGATTGACGATAATGCTAAACACCAGCGGCTCGTAATTCGGAACTTCGATATATCCCGACAGCCCCGAAACTCCGCTCATAGTTCCTGTTTTTGCTTGCAAAATTACGCGATTTGGTGTATTATTAAAGCGATTTTTCAAAGTGCCGCTCTCCCCAGCGATCGGCAGTGACTGGCGGTAAATAGATGCAGCAGGTGAATTGGCCATAAATCTCAAAGTTTGCACCAAGGCTTCAGGGCTAATTAAATTGTGGCGGGAAAGTCCCGAACCGTCGGCTAATATGTAGCTGTTTGGATTTACTCCTAATTGAGTTAAAGACAGTTTTAACTCTTTCAAACCCATTTCACCTGTATCCTCTTGCTGCTGGGGCAACTTGTCTGTAACTTTTCCCAACAATCTCAATAAAACTTCTGCATAAAGATTGTTGCTTTCGCGATTAGTTTCTCTCACCAATTGGGCCAGCGGCGGCGATTCAACTGTCGCTAATTCTTGATTAAAATTGCGAGAAGCCGAGGCAACTAAACTCTGTTTAACAGGAATTCCCTCAGCCACCAGGGCTTGTTGAAAATACTGCAAAAAATTATTAGCGGGGTTGACAACTGCCACATAAGCTGATTCAGGTTCGCCACCAACTTTCAACTGTCCGCTCACTCGAATTATAGGTCGATCGAACTCCCGGCCAACTTCAATAAACTCAGATTCGTTTTGAGCGACGGTAACAGTATTGTTCTGAAGTTGCCACTGATTTGCCAGCTTTGGTTCGGCAAAAGTAACTTTCAGAGGTTGCCCCAGAGCCTGTGGGGACAATAGAAGGTCGATCGCGTTTTGATTGAAAATTAAACTGTTAATCGGCGCTCCGTAGCCCGCTTGCGCGTCTTCCCATTCCCAATTCGGATTGACTGCACTGCCTTGAAAATAGCTGTCATCGCCAATCAACTGGTTAACTTGACTGATTCCCCGCTGCTTCAACTGCTGCGCCAAAGATTTCAACTGAGCCTCAGCAATGCTGGGATCTCCCCTGCCGGCAACGTACAAACTTCCATTTTCGCCGCTGTAAACCGATGTCTTAATGCGAAAATCTGCACCGAGTTTCTGCAAAGCAGCGGCTGTGGTTAGCAGCTTGGCATTTGATGCTGGAATAAAATATTTTTGGGCGTCGCGGCTGTAGAGAGTAGTAGTAGAAGATAGAGGTTGAATCAAAATGCCCCAGCGCGATCGACTAAATTCGGGACGATTGGCGATCGCATCTACTTGCGCCCCCAATTCCCCAGGACAAATATCCCCAGCAACCGCCGACGTTTGAGCAGCAACCGCCGACGGACGCCCCAGCACCAGCACTAACAAACTAAGCGCAATTCCTTGGATTTTCAAAGTGGCAGTTCCTTAACAATAACTATTAAAATTAGATGCGCCAAAGCTTGGAATTTTCACCGAATCAAGTCAATATTAATAATAACGCGCATGAATTCTCGGATTGAACAGCGCTTCTACAGGTTTTCCCTCTTTGAGGTGTTCTTCTACAATTAACGGTACATCACTCGGTTTAACTCGACAATACCAAATTTCGTCCGGCGTAACTCGTACAGTCGGGCCAGTGGTGCACTGTCCCTGACAGCTAGTAGCCTCAACTTTCACCCCTGCAACTTGTTGAGCTTCAAAAGCAGCTAGCACTGCTGCTGAACCATTTTTCAGGCAAGATTGATACTGGCAAACCAATACACAGCGCGCTTCTGGTTGGGAGTCTGGTTTTCGGGCTGGAGATTCTGGCATTGGTAAGGATTTATCCGCTCTTTAAGATATCTTAACAATCTTGTCAGGTCGATCGCTCGGCGGAGTCCGGCAAAGGGCAGAATTTTATAGTGCGATCGAAAAAAACAGCAAAATTCTGGCATTCAAACTTTTTCCTTCTTTACTACCTTCAAACCAATCCTTTCAGCAGAGCTGCCTTTCTTCAGTCTGTGTCACGCTTTCCCTATATGATCGATTTAGAGCAACAACTCAATCAACCGCTAATCATGCCAAAAACAGTAGCCGATGTAATGAGCCGCGATCCGATTTTGGCGCGACCCGAAATGCCCTTGAACGAAGCGATTAAAATTTTAGCCGATCGACGCATTAGCGGTCTTCCCGTCGTAGATGAGAATGACTTGTTGGTAGGAGTCATCTCCGAAACCGACTTGATGTGGCGGGAAACCGGCGTAACTCCCCCCGCTTATATCATGGTGCTCGACAGCGTGATTTACTTAGAAAATCCATCTCGTTACGAGCGAGAACTCCACAAGGCTTTAGGACAAACAGTAGGAGAAGCGATGAGTAAAGAACCAGTTACCATCGGGCCCGATCAATCTGTCCAAGAAGCTGCCAAACTGATGCACGATCGCAGCATCCACCGATTGCCGGTGGTTGATACTGCAGGCAAAGTAATCGGCATCCTCACTAGGGGAGATATTATCCGATCGATGGCTGCGGAATCTTAATTAACTGTTGCAGTTCTAGAACTGTATCAGAAAATAAGCCGATCGCTCTTTCAATCTCCCTGACTTTTTGCAATTACCAATTATCTAGATTGAGGACACGGAAGTCAGGAATAGACGCAGAGCAATTTCTTCTTTCTTGCTTCTTCTTCCCTCTTCCCTCTTCCCTCTTCCCTCTTCCCTCTTCCTTCTTCCTTCTTCCCAATTACCAATTATTAAATTTAAAATCGAATGAGCATTACCCCTGAGTCTGTCGAACAATTGCTGAATTCCGAGGATTTTGGCGAAAGACTGCGAGCAGTCAACCAACTGCGGCAACTAGAACCCGCAATCGCCTACAAACTGATTCAAATTGCGATCGGAGACAAAAACGTCCGGGTTCGCTACGCAGCAGTCAGCCAAATATCAACCCTCGGTACGCAGAATCTGCCGAACGCTTTAGAGGTACTGCGAAACAGCCTCAACAACGACCCCGAACCCGACGTGCAAGCAGCCGCAGCCGATGCTTTGGGGGCATTGAAATTAACCGAGGCTTTAGAAGATTTGCAGCAAGTTTATAGCAATACCTCTGAATGGCTGGTGCAACTGAGCATCGTTGCGGCTTTGGGAGAAATGGGAGATCCGAAAGCCTTTCCGATGTTAGAAAATGCCCTAACTTCTGAAAACGAATTGATCCAAACCATTGCCATCAGCGCATTAGGTGAATTGGGAGATAAACGGGCGCTGCCGCTGCTGCTTCCCTACGCTTCCAATGCTGATTGGCAGATCCGTTACAGAGTAGCTCAAGCTCTGGGGCGGTTGGGCGGTAAGGAAGCAGAGACGGCTTTGGAAATTCTCGCCAAAGATGAGGTTGAACAAGTTGCTCAGGAGGCTAAAGCCGGACAAGAAAATAGTTTGAAATCTTGAGATTGCTTTGGCGATCGTGAACAACCCTGCGCGGTTGTGAATTTTGAATTCATTTAGAATTTTTTGTGCGGATTCTAGTAGCAACTTCGTTCGCGAGCGCACACAGAATTCAGAAACCCGGTTTCTTCCTATATTGCTCGTTTTTGTCTGCAAAACTCGTAGAAACCGGGTTTCTAGCCAGCCAGCGGGCTGGGTGGAAGGTGCAAACCTTACTAATCAGGAAAAATCTAAAATCTAAAATCTAAAATCTAAAATTGTATTGATGCCAATGGCGGTCGCAAATTCCTTTGAAAATCTCCTTAAAGTCGATCGCACTCTTCCCGATACAAAGCAGAGTCTGCCTCTTGACATCCCCACTTTGACAAAAGCTATAATTAAAATAAAATAAATACAGTAGCGGCAGGGATTAACACAAGTATTGAATTGTACCCCACCAGCTAGCGATCGGGGAAACTATCGTTAAGACGGTAAGCCATCTACCAGCAAAACCAAGTCTTAAAACTCTCGATCATCCCCATGCTTGAACAACTACAAAATTCCGGTTCTCAATCCTCGGACATTTTAACAGGAGAGCGATCAATCTCTCAAGTCGCACCAACTCCAATTAATCAAAACTTTATTTATAGAGTTTTAGAACTTACGAACCTAGAACGCAGTAAATTAGGTTTGTCCCCGCTAACCTTAAATACTCAGTTACTAAATGCGGCGGAAAATCACAGCCAGAATATGGCACTGCAAGACTTCTTTTCGCATACCGGGAAAGATGGTTCGTCATTAGGAAGTCGGATTTCTGCAACAGGCTATCAATTCTCAGCGGCCGCAGAAAATATTGCGGCGGGATATTCTACACCCGAACAAGTTGTATCATCGTGGATGAACAGCAGTGGCCACCGGGCTAACATTCTTAACCCGAATCTCAAAGAAATTGGCATCGGTTACTATTTCTTAGCCGACGATACGGGCACAGAAAATTGGAATCACTATTGGACGCAAGTTTTTGCGACTTCTCTTGACGGTAGTGTCAATCCCGCACCGACACCCACACCAACTCCCACACCAACTCCCAACACATCGGTATCGATTACTTCGCCAATACCCAATGCTATAGAGGACGGCAGCCCGACGACAGCAGCCAAAAATACAGCCAGCGACGGCAATTATTTCCTATCAGATAGTGCCGATAGTCAAATACCGACAAATGCTGCGGGATTGCCAATTTTTGCCCTTTCCGGCAAAGACAATCTCACCGGGGGAGAAGGTGCTGATAGCATTAATGGAATGCAGGGTGCGGATACAATTAATGGCGCAGGCGGCAATGACAGTTTATCGGGCGGCAAAGAGTCGGATTCAATTGAGGGCGGTGTTGGCAATGATTTTATCAGCGGCAATAACGATAACGATCGACTAATCGGATCAGACGGTAACAATACTATTCGCGGCGGCAAAGAAGATGATGTCTTGGTTGGCGGTAACAGCGACGATGTGTTGGCGGGCGATCGCGGTCAAGATATTCTGACCGGCGGTGCTGGAAATGATACGTTTATCCTAGCAGCAGGTTTGTCTGCGGCAGCTACTTTAATAAGTGCAGATGTAATCGTCGATTTTGGGGCTGGGGATAAAATTGGTTTGACGGACGGTATCGGGTTTGCAAACTTGACTTTTGAAGCTCTGAGTTTGCAGTTGGATGGAGGGGCAAGTGTCGCTTCTACGGCTATTAAGTCGGGGAACAATTATTTGGGCATCGTGCAAGGTGTAAGTGAAAGTCAGCTTACATCTTCTGTTTTTGTCAACGCCTAAAAAACAGCATACCCAGATTCCCGACTTCTTGGAGAAGTCAGGAATCTAAAAACGAGAGCGCTTTACGTTTAACTTTGAGAGAATAATCGGGGTGGCTGTTTTGAGAGATTGGTTGTTATACAGTCGTGGACGGAAAAACACGGCGCTACGTACGATCGCCGTCAACTCAACCGCAGGCATGGGTACTGAGTGTACGATCGCATTACCAGTGAAAGCCAACTTAATCCGGTCAAGTCAGAGCTTTTTACAAGCTTCCGTCATACCCTTCGGGTTGACGGCGACTTCTTGACTGGTTCAGCTTAAAAGTGGGTGGCAAGAGCCAGAGATGCTGCATCAGACTGAAACGACTCGTTTAGCAGTTTGGTGATTGTATCAGCGTTAGCAGGGCGACTGAAGTAAAACCCTTGACCTTCATCGCAGCCTCGCGCTTGCAGGTAGTCACGCTGCTCCTTGGTTTCAATGCCTTCTGCGGTGATCGTTAACCGCAGACTTTTTGCCAGAGCAATGATGGCATCAGTAATGGTGGCGCTGTCCGGGTTAGACAGTATATCGTTGACAAAGGATCGATCGATCTTGAGCATATTAACCGGAAACCGTTGCAGGTAATTGAGGGAAGAATAACCTGTGCCAAAGTCGTCTAGGGCGATCGACACGCCAAGTTCTCGCAGTTGCGTTAAGGTTTTGACCGATCGCTCAATGTCTGTCATCAATGCACTTTCAGTCACTTCCAGTTCTAAATACGCAGCTTCGAGTTCGGTCTCTGCCAAAATTTGGCGAACCATCTCAACCAGATTCGCCTGCTCAAATTGTCGAGCCGACAGATTCACCGAAATCCGCAGGGCTGGCAGCCCTGCGAGTTGCCAGCGACGGTTTTGAGCGCAAGCCGTTCGCAAGATCCATTCACCAATGGGGACGATCTCGCCATTGGCTTCGGCGATCGGAATAAATTTTGCCGGAGAGACCAAACCTTCTGTAGAATGCTGCCAGCGAACCAGCGCCTCCGTTGCTGTCACCCGTCCGCCGTGCAAGTCGATCAGCGGTTGATAGTAAACCAGTAGTTCGTTACGATCCAGCGCTCCGCGCAGGCTATTTTCTAGGGCCAGTCGCTCCTGTAACTGAACGTTCATTTCGGGTGAATAAAACTGATAGTGACTCCGCCCTTGCTGCTTTGCCTGATGAAGTGCGAAGTGAGCTTGCTGAAGAAGTTGCTCTGGAGAATTGGTATTTTCTAAATGGTTCAATGTAATGCCAAGACTGGCGGTGAGGTGGATCGGTTGACCCTCTACAGAGAAAGGTTTTGCTAGCGTACTCAGCAGCAGTTGGGATAGCTTGACCACACTCTCCAGCGAGTGGAGTTCGCTGCGAGCGATCGCAAACTCACCATCGCTCAAACGCGCCAAGACATCTGACCCATCCATGCACTGTACCACCCGTTGGGAAACGGCTCTAATTAGTAAGTCGCATATCCCAGGCTCCAACGCATGGCGCATCCCTGTGAAATCGTCGATACCCAATACCAGCACTGCGACCAAGGGTGAGTGATTTTGAGAGCGGGTTTGATTCAGGCGATCGCAGAATAAGTCACGATTTGGCAATCCCGTCAGTTTATCGTAGTGGGTAATGTAATTAATCAATTCATCTAGTTTGTAAAGCGTTTGTGAGGAATTTGCCATCAGCGTACCGACTTCATCAGCAAACTCTGTGGGTAAGTTCGGCAATGTTCTTGTATCGAGGTAGTTTTGTAGAGCCTCCGAGGTTAAGATTACCGGAACCAGGAGGTAGCGTAGCGTAGAAAGCGTTGCTGCCGTACCAGCTAATGTCGCCAGCAGAGCAATCAGGAGAACCCGGACTGATGTCTCTACAGAGTAAGCGTTTGAGGTAAGAAACCAGACCATTAAGGTTAGCAAAGGAACGTGCGTGCCTAAAAATGCAACCACCATAATTTTGGCAGTGTAGCTTTTCTTCAGCCAGGGGAGATGCGCCAAGAATGAGTATAGGTTAAGGTTAGGATTTGGTTGCATATGACTGGGTTTGAGAATTTAAAGTGGGTAAAGTATCCAGCAGTCTGGTACTAGGTGCGTTGGCTTCAGAAACGGCTTTTTTAACTAAGGAGCGATCGCCTTAGATTTGACCGATTTTTTACAAATCGATCGACAATACCGAACCGCAACCGCTTGTGTAATAAAATATCCAAGCGATCGCCAAACAACCAATATATATACTGACCCTAATCGCCTTTCTCAAGAACGTCAATGATCCGCGCCAAAAATTACCGAAATTGAGTTTTTTGAAAGCTATAAATTAGAGCGATCTTCAGCTTTTAGTCTGCTAATGATAACTAATAACTAATAACTAATAACTAATAACTAAATTACTAAAAGGGTAACTATGAAAAAAGTAGCGGTGTTTGGCAACGCTGGAGGTGGTAAATCAACTCTCAGCAAGAGATTATCGGAAATCACTGGTTTGCCACTTTACCCCTTGGATAAAATTCAATATCAATCTGGGGGCGCTGAGGTTCCCAATGAAGAATATAAGCATACGCATGAAAAAATTTTGGCGACTGACCGATGGATTATAGACGGTTTTGGGTGCATGGAAACCCTATGGCTTCGACTCAACGAGGCAGATACTCTGGTTTTTGTCGATCTGCCCCTATACGTGCATTTCTGGTGGGTGACTAAACGGCTGATTACAGGTAAGTTTATACCGCCAGAAGGCTGGCCCCAAAACAGTCCGATCTTGAAGAGTTCAATTAATAGTTACCGTGCTCTTTGGTTGTGTCACAAGTATTTGACTCCCAGATATCGCGAGTATGTCGATCGCGCTCAAAATACCAAAAGTGTTTATCACATCAGATCCACTGAAGAGATTTCACAATTTTTTGACTCGATCTTGCAAATGACTAATCACTAATGACTTGGGCATGGGGAATGGGGCATGATCGGCGAAAGGCATTGTGCTAACAAATCACCTCTCACTAATCACTAATGACTGATGACTATTGACGAATTGATGCCACAGCCGATCGCAAATTGCCTTGAAACTCGCCCAGAATTCGATCGCACTCTTCCTTCTCCAAATTAGTCCAGTGCATCATCAAAGCTAATTTAACCGACTTGCCGCTTTTTTCGAGCAAAAAACCCGCCTCCTCCCGGCTTAAATCAGTCAAATCCTGCAACATCCGCACAGCCCGATCGCGCAATTTCTTATTAGTCACGGCCACATCAACCATCCGATTGCCGTAAACCTTCCCCAGCTTCACCATTACCCCAGTCGAAAGGATATTCAAAGCCATTTTTGTGACTGTACCGGCTTTCAAGCGCGTCGAACCCGCCACTACCTCCGGGCCAACCAACAACCGAATATCAACATCAGCCTCAAAATTCACTTGTTCGACGGGTACGCAGGCCATAAACACAGTCTTCGCCCCCCGCTGGCGCGCCGCCTGCAAAGCGCCCGCGACAAAGGGCGTCGTACCTCCAGCCGTAATCCCGACAACCACATCTAAGTGGGTAATTTGACGGTGGGCGATCGCCTCGGCCCCATCCTCAGCCCGATCCTCCAAATCCTCCGAACTCCGCACCAAAGCCCCCGCACCCCCGGCAATTATGCCCTGTACGAGTTCTGGCGGCGTGCAGAAGGTGGGGGGACACTCGGCCGCATCCAGCACGCCCAAACGCCCGGAAGTACCCGCACCGACGTAAAACAGGCGGCCTCCTAGACGCAGAGACTCGGCTGCAATGTCGATCGCTTGGGCTAACTGTTTGCGGGCACGGGCGATCGCGCTTAAGGTTTGGGCGTCTTCCCGGTTGAACAAGTCCACTAATTCGATCGAACTGAGTTGGTCTAAATTCTCGCTGTTGACATTCACCTGTTCCGTCAGCAGATGGCCCCGTTCTTCCAAATTCTTCATAATTTTTTCTGCGTTATTGGTCATGGGTCATGGGTCATGGGTCATGGGTTATGGGTCATGGGTCATTGATTTAGAGGGAAACCGCAGATAAACGCAGATAAACGCAGATGCTTTTCAAGATTAAAGAGCAATTTTTGCAATTAGACTCTACTAATGACTGCTGACTAATGGCTGCTGACTCTCACAAAAGTCCTTCGAGTCGGCGGCGAATAGAATCCAGTTCGTTTTGGGAAACGTCAGAATCTGGATCTGGATCGGGTTCGGGCTCCGGCTGCCACTGAGTCTGTGTTACATTGTCTTCTGGCGGGATCGCCAGCGCACCGGCAGGCACCAGTTCCCAATCATAATCAACACTGTCGCAGAACTCCTTAATTTCCTCCTCGTCGATCGCCTCAACCGTGGGCTCTGGGAAATCCTGAGCTTCCAACATCACGCCAAAGCGGGTGGCGTCGTCTTCTGACTCAAACATCAGAACTTTATTGCGATCGCCGAGTTGAATGGTATGAATTCCCTCATTCTCGGTGCGGGCATTGAAGAGTAAGACGAACACTCGCATAAGTTTTAAAGACCTTCTTAACCACCGTTTTTTTATCTTAGGAGCGATCGGGCAACCGATTTTAAATTTTATATTTTAGATTTTAGATTGACCACCGATCCTGCACTGGCGGGATCGAAAGGAATTGGGGCATTTGGACGACTTGGTTTGATATTTTAGATTTGAGATTGACCACCGATCCCGCACAGCGGGGGGAATCTAGGGGATTTGGGGGAGCTGGAGGACTTGGTTTTAGGTGGTGTTGCGTGTTTTGATTAAGTTCGGTAAAGGTTTCTGGAGTCTACTCTGGAGTGGGGGCGTGCCTTTTGCCTGCGTTCGACCCGGGGATCGGCACTTCCGACCTCACTTTTGAGTCTACCAAAGGCAGAAGGCACCCTGGCGAATCACAGAGATTATACCTGTCTAAAATCGGCTGATTTCCTATAATTCCTGAATTCTCTGATTTTTGAGAAACACCCATGACTAACTCGGACGATAACAAAAATCAACTCGCACCCCGTCCCCATCGCCGCTGGTGGCGTCTGCTGCTGCTTAGCGGTACGGGATTAAGTATTCTCGCCTTGGTGGGGGCGGCGGTAGGATACCAGTGGGTGCGGGAAAAGTTAGCTCCTTTGGTGGAAACGGAAGTCAGTCAGTTGCTGAAGCGACCTGTGCAACTCGGACGTTTGGAGAGATTTTCTCTGACAGGTTTGCGGTTTGGCCGATCGACTTTACCTGCAACTCCTACCGATCCCGATTACGCTTCTACTGAAGCAGTGGAAGTGCAGTTTTCGGTTTTGCCACTGCTGTTCAACCGCACTCTCAAATTAGATATTACCCTAGTTAAACCCAGCGCTTATATCGAACAGGATGCTCAAGGCCGCTGGGTTAATATTCCAACTAGGGAGCGGAAATCTCCGGGTTTATTTACAACTGAAGTTGAGGCAATTCGAGCTGAAAGTGTCGCTGCAGTTTTGGTGCCGAGTCCCGCAGTCGGACAGAAAACTTCGGCTCCGATTTCTGTAAGCTTGAAAAATGGCAGCGCTCTATTTCGCGACCAAAATCAGCGCGTTCTCTACGAACTAAACGGTCAGTTTACTAACAGCGATAATTTTATTGTTAAAGCTGATTCTCTGTTACCCGCTGCTCAAACTAACGTGCAGTTGCAAGGTCAAAATTTGCCTTTGTACGACCTCGCTCGACTGCTGAAACTTCCCGCCGGCATCTTGTTACAAAAAGGTCTTGCTAATGGTAATTTGACCGTGCAGTTGCGAGAAAATAAAGTATCGGGAATTGTGGGAACGGCTAGTTTTGGAGGAGTGCAAGCGAGTATTGCTCCGCTGAAACAAATCGTACAAAATAGCAGCGGTCAGTTGCGGTTTCAGGGAACTAATGTGATTGTCGATAGTCTGGCGGCTAATTACGGTTTAATTCCCCTTAAAATAGCAGGAACAGTTGCCACTGGAACCAATTTTAATTTGGAGAACGCTAGCTTCAATCTGACAACGAACGTGCAACCAGTCGCTTTGGCAAGTGTTGTCAGTGCGGTGGAAACAGAGTTAGGGAAGAAAGTAGTATTACCCGTGGCTGTGGCGGGGGAAGTGAAGGCGGATGCCAAGCTGACTGGAACAGTTGCAATGCCGGTGCTGACAGGTGCGATCGCCTCGACAAAACCCGCTACGGTCGATCGCCTGCAATTAAACAATATTAGCACTAATTTCAAATTGGAACGGGGGAGAATGGCTCAAACCCCAAATCCCAATTCTCAATCTTCTATTCCCCCGTTTTCCTCTTTAGCTTTGACTTTGAGCGATATGTTGGTAGTGCCGGCGGCGGGTGGTAAAATTGGCGGGAAAGGTGAAGTCGATATTAGGTTGGGAAGTGAGAATTCGGGATCTGGTTTGGTGTTTGACTTGCAAGCTGAAAATGTACCCGGAGACGCGATCGCGCAAATTTACGCTCTCCCAATTCCTGCTGGTGTTAATATTGGCAATGTCTCCGCAAAAGCTCAAATTTTCGGCCCGTTAGACAACATTCAAGCGAGAGTTCAATGGCAAGCACCGCAAGGAACTTTCCCCGCAGGGGGCGAAATTCGAGCGGCAAGGAATTCGGCAGATTTGCAAAATACAGTTGTGAAAATTGGGAACGCTTCTGTTAACGTGGATGCTGCGCTAAAAGACCGTCAGTGGCAAGCTATCATCGAGGGCGATCGCGTGGCCCTCAACAGTTTGCAGCCAGTCGTGCCGGGGCTGAATTTGCCTCCTGAAGTAGGGGGTTTGGTCAGCGGAACCGTCGAAGCTGCGGGAACTCTGGACGATTTGAGTTTAAATGCGATCGCTGCGACGGGCAAAGGAACGCTGAATATTGCTGACAGTATTGTTGATGTTAATGGCGAACTAGAATCGGGTAACTGGCAAGTTGTTGGCAACACTGAAAAAGTAGCTGTCAATCAATTGATTGATATTGGCTTGCCGTTTTTAACACGGGAAACGACCGCCAATCAAGACAATCTAAAATCCAAAATCCAAAATCTCAAATCGATTGACGGACAGCTAGCAGGTGAATTTCAAGTCGCGGGAAATGTTGACAATTTGACTGCTGGCGGAATCAATGTTAATGCCAACGGCAGGCTAAATTTTGCCGACAGCAATGTCAATTTAAACGGAGAATTGGTAGCGGGAAACTGGCAAGCAACAGCAGAAACAGATCGCACTTCCATCGACCGCTTGGTAGATTTGACACTGCCGATTTTAGATGTGGCTTCAGCATTCAATCCCGAAAATCAGCAATCTGGCAATCTCAACAATCTCAAATCCAAAATCCAAAATCTCAAATCGATTGACGGACTCCTATCGAGTCAAATTACAGCATCGGGAAGCCTTGACAATTTGACGGCTAACAGCATCAATGCCAGTGGCAGCGGCAGACTCAATCTTGCAGGCAGCAATGTTAATTTAAAAGGAGAATTGGTAGCCGGAAACTGGCAAGCAACAGCAGAAACCGATCGCACTTCGATCAGCCGCTTAGTAAATTTAGGATTGCCGTTGTTAGATGTTGGCTTAGCTTTCACTGCTGACAATCCCCAAACAGTCGCCAACCTCAACAATCTCAAATCAAAAATCCAAAATCTCCAATCGCTTGACGGACAAATATCGAATCAAATTCAAGCCAGCGGCAATCTTGATAATTCAACCGCCGCCGATATTTCTGTCAACAGCAGCGGCCAACTCAATATTGCCGACGGTACTGTTGCTTTTAGAGGTAAATTAGAAGACAGACGCTGGCAAGCTTTCGCCGATGCCGATCGAGTTATTCTCAGTCGCTTAGAACAAACTGTTCGCAATCTCCAACTGTTTCCGCTGACGGCGACTTTGCCTAAAGGGTTTGACGGCCGAGTTAACGGCGAATTCCAAGCAGCGGGCAGTTTGGATAACTTGACAGCCAAGGGAATTAGTGGTAGCGGAGAAGGACGGATTTTGGTCGATCGACTCGGGGCGATCGATACTACCGCAAAATTGGAAAACGGCAACTTGCAAGCATTGCTGGAAACAAACGGAATTGCCGTCAGTAATTTAGAACAAACCCTCAAACAAACAGGTTTGCTGACAGCGGATTTACCGCCAGAAATCGACGGAACCCTCGACGGCCAAGTCCGCATTTTGGGAACAGTAGATAATTTAACCGCCAACGGCATCACCGCCAACGGCGACGGACAAATTCGACTCGCCAACGGCGGAGGAATTGTCAATGCTAAAGGCAGCGCCGCATCGGGGAATTGGCGCGCGTCTATTGAGGGCGAGCAAATTGCTCTAAGTCTCTTCCAGCAAGCCTTTGAGTCGCAGCGACAAAGCTTGCAAACCGGAGGTGGAGTCTCTGGTTCCCAAAATCTCCCCCAGCTTGTAGGACTGTTTAACGGCAATATCAATTTATCCGGCCCGATTGCCGCTTCCTTACAAACAGTTCGCGCTGGCGGCAGTTTCCGCATCTCGGAATTGCCGTTTTTGAAACAACCTTTTGAGGCAGTATTTAATTGGGACGGCAAACGAGTGGAAATTGAGAACGCCACAACTCCCGGTTTGACAGCAAACGGCTTTGTTAACGTCGAACTCGAAGGTAAAGGAGGGCCCTCAATTTCCAACTTAGATTTGGATGTCAGACTCGCCAACTTTAATCTGGCAGCCTTACCAGCAGAACAACTAGGATTTTTGTCTGCAATTGCGGACAAAAATTCCTCACAGCAAAGCCCACCCCTGCGCGGCAATGTCGATTTTACCGGCAGCCTCACCGGAACCCTCGCCGCCCTCAGCTTAGTTGGCGACGTGGAAGTGCGAAATTTAGCAGTAAATCAAATCGCTTTTGACCCGGTACTGGCGGGGAGTGTGAATGCGGATGCTGGGAAAAGTGTAGATTTGCGTTTGGCCGGTCCCCAAGACAAAATTGAAGTAGCTTTAAATCAATCTTTTCTGCCGACATCTTTCTTAATTCAACGCGGGGAATCCGTGGCTAGGGGCCAAACCGAGGGAGAAACTTTGCGAGTTAATTTAAGCGATTTTCCCCTCGCTGCTTTGAATCTATCACCCGGTAAAGAGGTCGGTTTGGGGCCGATAACCGGTACGGTTTCGGGACAAGTAAATGTGCCCGGTTGGATGATGCCGTTAAATCCGGCGACTTTGCAAGCAAGCGGACAAATTGCGATCGCCCAACCGGCGATCGGCTACATTAAAGGTGACAGTTTCCAAGCCGAATTCAGCTACGCTAACGGCAGCGCCACTCTCACAAATGGCATATTCCGCCAAGGCAGCGGTCAATACTTAATTTCCGGCAATGTTCAAACAGGCGCCAACCCGCAATTTGCCGGGAAAGTTAACGTCCAGCAAGGCAATTTGCAGCAGGTTTTAACCGCTTTGCAATATTTTAATTTAGGCGACTTGGCGAGAGGCTTAAAACCTCCTGTTTACGGTGACAGCGGTGACGTGCAAACTGTAGCAGTAGGAGAACCAGAAGCCCCGCTAATTGTACAGTTGCGCCGCTTGGCAGAAATTGAAATACTTTTGCAGCAGCAGCAAGCAGTGGAAACATCAGAAAAATTGCCTCCCTTATCCCAATTGCAAGGCACTTTTGGCGCGGAAATTGCTGTCGCCGGTTCTTTGCAAACGGGCGTGCAAGCTCAATTTAACGTGAAAGGTGATAACTGGCAGTGGGGAAGATATGTCGCTGAAAATTTCAGTATTGAAGGCAGTTTTCAGGACGGGATTTTAACTGTTTTGCCTTTGGAAATTAGATCGGGCAAAAGTGCGATCGGCTTTTCGGGACAACTAGGGCAAAAAGCTCAATCCGGGCAGTTGCGGGTAGAAAATGTGCCGGTGGAAGAGTTGGCAAAACTGGTGGAATTGCCTTTTGTGGATGTCACGGGAAATTTGAATTTGCGGGCGAATTTGGCCGGCAGTTTGGAAAACCCGCAAGCCACCGGAGAATTGAGTTTGCTTGAGGGTACGCTAAACGGAGAACCGATTAAACAAGCCGACGGCAGTTTCAGTTACAGCAACGCCCGCCTGAATTTTGGCGGCAGCGCTTTGGTAACTCAAACCGAACCGATTGAAGTGCAGGGAAGTTTGCCTTTTGAGTTGCCGTTTGCCGCCGTGAAAGCTGATAGCAATCAAATTGATGTGAGGGCGAATTTGCAAAATGAAGGTTTGGCAATTATTAATGTATTGACTCCGCAAGTGGCGTGGGTCAGCGGTCAGGGACAGGTGCAAATTCGCGTCGGAGGAACGCTGCAAGACCCTATAGCGCAAGGAATTGCGAATTTTGAAAATGCAACTGTCCGCGCGAGAGCCTTCCCAGAACCGCTGACAGGGCTAACTGGGACGGTGCGCTTTGAGGGCGATCGTATTCGAGTAGAGGGAATTCGGGGACAGTTGAGTCAGGGACAAGTTGTGGCCCAGGGTGTAATTCCGCTGTCTGTGCCCTTTGCGGAGGGCGATGTCGATGCGGATAATCCTTTGGCGGTGAATCTCGACAAGTTGGCAGTGAACCTCAGAGGATTGTACAGCGGCGGCGTTGTTGGTCAAGTGCAGGCAAGGGGCACGGCTAGACGCCCGCAGTTGAGCGGTAATATTGAACTCTACGACGGTGAAGTATTTCTTCGGAGTCCCGGCGGCGGCACAACTGAGTTAGCTTCTTCCTCTTCTGCTTCCGATTCTCCTTCCACATCTTCGGCTTCCCCTGCGACTGACGTTTCTGCTTCCCCTACAACTGAGGTTTCTCCTTCTCCTGCAACTCCGACTTCCCCTTCCTTTGAAGTTGGATTGAACGATTTGCGGCTGAATTTGGGCCGGGGAATTCGGGTCACAAGTGCGCCGATATTGAGTTTTCAGGCGACTGGGGGCTTGACGGTGAATGGAACTTTAGATGACCTTCGCCCGGAGGGTACGATTCGGTTGACTTCCGGGTCGGTGAATTTGTTTACGACAGAGTTTAGACTCGATCGAGGATACCCACAGACTGCGATCTTTGTACCAACACAAGGACTCGATCCGACGCTGGATGTGAGATTAGCAACTTCGGTGCAGGAAGTAACGCGGTTCCGCACTCCCGGCACATCTGTAGCCTCTGAAATCGCAGACGAACCGACAAGTTTCGGCAATGTGCGGAGTGTCCGAATTCAAGCGTTAGTGCAGGGAAGGGCTTCTCAGTTGGCGGAAAGTCTGGAGTTGAGGAGTTCTCCGAGTCGATCGGAAACAGAGATTGTAGCGCTGTTGGGCGGCAGTTTCGTGCAGACTTTGGGACAGGGAGACAGTACACTGGCGATCGCAAATTTAGCGGGTGCGGGTTTATTGAACAACCTTCAATCTGCGATTACTAACGCCACAGGATTGAGCGAATTTCGCTTATTTCCCACTCGGATTAGAGGCAACGAAGCGCAAACAGCTAGTTCCAGTTCGGGTGCGGGTTCTCTAGGTTTAGGTTTAGAAGTTGGGTTTGACATCACGCGCAATATTTCGGCATCAATCATTCGAGTTCTGTCAGCCAATCAACCGACAGAATTTACTGTGCGCTATCGATTGAGCGATAAAATTTTACTCAGAAGTTCGAGTAATTTTCAAGGAGACAACCGCGTCACTGCTGAATATGAATTGAGGTTTTAGTTAGCCAAAAATACCGTCTACAAAAAGCTGATTATCCTCAACCCGGAGCAGAGAAGGTGAAAAGAAGGGAAGCAATCAAATTGATAACAGTAAGTATTAGTTCTTTAAGAGAGACAATATATTACTCTGGAAACCAATATATGCTTGCAAGTACGGTAAAAAATCATTATGACTGGATATTACTATACTGGATGCCCTATGACAATAATCTCTCAAGATTCGGACAACCAATTCTTCAAATGCTAAGTAAAGGTGTAAAAAATGACAAATTTTTAGTAGTAGTACAATCAGACTTTAGTGGAGCACCACAAGTTTCTAGAAGCATCATTAGCCAAGGTAAAGTTGATACCCAATACTTAGAAACAGCAGATAGTAGTAGTCCAGAAGTCTTGAGTGAGTATCTGACTTGGGCACAATCTCAATTTCAAGCCAAACGCTGGGCTATTGTGTTTTTAGGTCATAGTGGAACGCTTATGGAAATCAGCCCCGACGAACATCCCACGTCCCCTTTAATTTCAGAAATTAGATGGATGAATCTTCAAAAAATAAATCAAGTTATATTGAATTTTAACCAATCTGTAAAGGGAAATCTAGAATTATTATTTTTTCAAAATTGTAATAAAGGAAATATTGAAGTACACCATACCTTCCAAGATACTGCTAAGTATACGCTTTCATCTCAACTCCAACTTGGAGTGCCAAATTACTATTATGAGCAATTGTTAAGCCATTTGAGCGATTATCCAGACATTGATGGTTCTCAGCTAGCTAAAAAGATTATGGATTATGAACACCCTGATATGTACCATAGTTTGACATTAACTAACAATCATTATTTCCGCTACTTTACCGAAAAAGTTAATGTTGTGATTGATTCTATTTTGCAAGCAGATATTGCGCCCGTGAAAGTTTTTATATCCTCAATTTTAGGACCGGAAGCCAATTTTTCCAATAACACTACTGTAGTAGTTTATCGTAGCTTTGGAGAAACCTTTGTTGATTTCGCAAACTTTTTACAAAAACTTACCCAATTATCAGGTGCAAGTCCGTCAGCTTGTAACAATTTATTGTTATTTTTAAATAATTTTCTCATTCAGAGAGTGCAACAGAATGGTGAATTACTGGACTCAAGAATTAGGCATAAGTATAAAAACTTATCAGGCTTAGGTTTATTTTTACCTAGAAATCGGCAGAAACTGGAAAAGTATTTGTATTTATCGGTTTATTCAGACTTAAAGCTTGTAGAGCTTTTTGAGGCAGTTGTATTCGAGACAAAAAAGAACTAAAGGTATTGGGATATTTTACTTTCCCGACTTCACAGAAGCAGTCTGGGAGGTAAAACAACAGCCACCATTCGCTCCCAATTCCCACTTCCCAATGCTATAATATAAATAGCAGAATTAAAGCCCTGCTGCCAACCCCGCACACAAGGTTATAGGAGTTAAGTCAAATGGCAAACAAACTCCAAGTAAAAACAGAGTCGATCGGCTATAGCGACTTTTACTGGAACCGCTTTAGTCCGAGAGTGGCGACTATCAGCAGTGTCCGCAACGCCAATCATTGGGACGGCGGATTTATCACCTATATTGCATTTCCCACAAAAGTAGAAGCTACAGCAGCAATGAAATATTTGCTCTTGCATCAAAAAGTTGCTGATGTCGATATGCGGAAAGCCAAGCGAATGAAAGCAAAAGGCATTCGGTGGGAACTCAAAATTCGGGGTTTAGCTTTTAATGAAGTGCTGAAGCTGGCGACGATGGATATAACTGGAAAGCTAGTTATGTCGCCTGCTACTACTCAAGCCACAGGCTGATAATTGAAAAACTTCGTAGTTGCGCTAAGGGTGGTAAAGCGCAACTACCAACCAAAAAACCCCTAAGATATTGCATTTTTTTTCTTCCTTCTACAATATGCGTTTCATCATCCCCAAAGCAGACTTTGCATTCAAAAGAATATTTTGATCTTCCCAACATCCAGAAGCTTTAATCAGCTTCCTAAATGCAATGCTGTATAACGGAGAACCAACCATCCAAGAAATAGAAATCATTGACCCTTATTCAGCAGGAAGCGTTACAGAATTGAAAGAAACTTACCTGGATGTCAAACCCAAGATTACCGGCAACAAAACCGTGGTTGTGGAAATTCAGGTACTCAACATTGCCGCCAAGGAATCGAACAAGTAATCGAAAGGGGTAAAATTGAGGCGAAAATAGGATTAATTATGCGTCAGATAGTGCGGCGGGTGGGTGAGGTAACACAGGAAGTTCAAACTCGCATTCAGGGGTTATCTGCGGAACAGTTAGATGATTTGGGAGAAGCTTTGTTGGATTTTAGGAGTCAAGAGGATTTGATTGCGTGGTTGGAGTCGGCGGGATGAACTGATGAGTTAAAAAGAGAGTCGGGGATTTGTAACGCGGATTTGGTATAATTCTCAATCTCTGCATTCATTTAAACTTTAGTATCTGCGGGAACTTCACTCTGTACCAGCATCCAACCTAAGAACGCTAAAATAAGACCGAGGGCGAGAAATCCTAAATCCCAAGCTAACTCATTGATACCGGGTTTGACGTGGTGGATTCCCAAAATTTGATGGTCAACAATGCCTTCAACAAAGTCAAACAATCCAGCACCAATTAATATTGAACCAAAAAAAGTTTGAGTTGACAAAGGAACATCTTTGCGCTTCACTGCACGCCACAAACAGAAGATTCCCGCCACTGTTACCAACCAATCCGCAGCGTGAAACAATCCATCTCCGAGGGTATTCAATTCTAAACCGGCAACGGTAGCATCGGTTTTAATGCTGCTAAACATATGGTGCCACTGGAGGAGTTGGTGCAGCACAATGCCGTCAAAAAACCCGGATTGACCGATACCGAGGAGAATTCCTGCGATAATTAGAGGTCGGCGGTTGTTAACAGCGGTGGTTGGTGCGTTTGTGCGATCGTCCAATGGAAAACCTCCGATGCTTTAAATGCTGAGCCTGGGTCTGTGAAGGGATTTGCCAGTACATTTTGTAGTTTTGCTGGGGAGGAGGGGCGATCGCATCATCCGCGAGAGAGATTTCTGGAGTGAAGTGCGATCGCGCGTTGATTTTTGATGGATGATTAGAAAGTGCGATCGAATCTTGCCTGCAATAACTTCTAAAACACCATCCACATACTAATTGATAGTTTTCATTACGTTAAACCTCAACATATTTGCATAATGTCCTGGCTTCAGGAATAGACGAACAAGATTGACGCAACTCTTCTAAATGAAAAACTATTGCTGCTTTAATTTGCTGTCCTACTTCCTCGATAGTTGTTCCTGTCCCTAGGCATCGGGGGAACTCTGGTAAAATAATCAGAAGAATTGCTTTCTGATTTCCGGAAGGGAATTAAATCTCGATTGTTGTTCCTGTTGCTAGGCATCTGGGTACATCGGGCAACAAAAGCAAAAGATTTGCTTTCTGATTTCCGGAGGGGAATTAAATAAATTCTAATTCTGCTTTGACTATATGCTTTTGGGTTTGCCAACACCATAGACCCTTCTGGCGTCAATTCCCATCTGTCGCGAGGCGAATTAGTTTCTACATATCGTTTAACCAAGCCATCAGCAGCCAGTTTTTTTAAGACAACCATCATGTCAGGTTCTCGCGGTACATCTCGACGGGAAAGTGCATTCGCGAGTTCGTACCAACTCCACTTTCCTTGACCTTTAGCTACTAATTCCAGCAGCACTAATTCAAGCTGGGTTAATTGAGTTAGGTTTTTCATCAAAATTCCTCTACGCTCGGATGAAATAAAACGCCGAATCCTTCTTTTAATTTATAATCTTCAAGAGTAGCTGTGTGAGCATTGTTCCAAAGTTCATAAGCCTCATCCGGGTCAGCGGGTTGTCCAGTTGGGTAGCCAAGCTTTTTATACCTGAGATACTCGCGTAACTCGTGAGTATAAAAGCGTAAATCAACAGGCTCAGCTACAAGGGTTTGGGTGGTGATACCTCTTAACCTTTCAACCATTCTTAGCTCAGCTTCACCAACTGGATTAAATCTGCGAACATGAGCTTCAACCAAGGCAACGCCTTTATAAGTAATTTTAACATTTTGATAAGATAAGTTGAGAATCTTTCCGCCAGCTTTCGAGGGATTGAAAGGTCTGCCACTTTTTGCACCTTTTTCTATCATTTTATGCGAGTGGCTTTAATCTATCCGTAGTTAACAAAGTTCTGAAACCTTTAGATGTTACACTCTACAAGTCTCGACGCGAGAGAAGAGACTTAACAAGCCACAAGCTAACCCCTTACGTCCTCGGCCTGGGAGGTGACCTTCTGGTGCTTTGGTGTTGAATTTGAGATCTCTATAATCCAACCCGTTACTATTCACACGCCAACCTAACCTATCTAGGAATGCTTCCCATATTTTACTATCAAATTCCCTGGTTCCCCCCAGACTTTGATAAATGCGCTTCTGCACCGAAAAGCCGAAGCGCTCATTACTGTATTTTACCCAAAGTTGGTCAATCGTTCGTAAGTCTTCACAGGGGAATCGATCGATATCTTCATCCCTCAGCCAGCCTTCACTTGTTCTATCCGCTACTTCCAGCATTTTTTTTACCGTTTCCCGATCCGCCTCTTTCCATTCTTCGCTAGCCAACAGCCGATCGAGTTGACGATAATCGACTCCTTTTGCTGAAATCAATTTTACAGGTTGTGACATGGTGGCTTGTGGAAGCATAGCCAACCATTTTTGAACCGACTGAGGGCGCTTTGTCGCATCCATTTCCATCCCTTTAAGAATTGCCATATCCACCGCCTCGCTAATATTAGGATTAATCTGAAACGGCCGCTTTAAAGGATGATTTAAAGCCCTCAAGAATGCAGCAGTTGGTGGTGTTCTCGTTAGCAGATAGTATAGCGTTGCCGCCAGAGCATAAACATCTGTGTACTCAGCAAATCTGCCCATTTCCCCGTACTGTTCGGGAGGCGCAAAACCATGTGTTAATCCAAAAGTCATTTGCTGAGTGCGATCTGGAATAAAACCCCGTGCCAAACCAAAATCAATCAAAACAGCATCTTGATTGTCACGCACCATAATGTTTTGTGGCTTAATATCCCGATGTAATAAACCTTTTTCGTGAACAACTATTACGGCTTTTCCTACTTGACGAATGTAGTTTAAAACTTTAGTTTCTGACAAAATACCGCGCCTTTCCACCCATTTCCACAAATCTTCTGCTGCCACATATTCCATCGCAATACAAGGCAAATCACCGTCAATGAAATAGGTGGCTATTTGCACAATATTTGGATGCCTGCACAAAGATAGCAGTAGTGCCTCTTGCAGGAATCTTTCCCGATACCGGGCAAAATCTGGATCGCTCAATAATTCATCTTTCAGCGTTTTGATGACAACCTGCTGTCCGTTTGACGCTTTCTGCGCTAGGTACGTGACCCCAAAGCCGCCCTCACCTAACTTGCCTTCAATGATATACCGATCGCCATTTAACCGCTGCCCCGGTGTCCAAACCATCCTCCTCACCGCCAACCAATATTAATTTTTATCTCGGCCTAGCCTGTATTTTAACTGTATTTTTTAGGTTGGGTTTAGTTCCACGGACCCAACTTCAGTTCGCCTTCCCAGTGATGGTTGGCTTTTAGTTCGATCGCCCTTTTGCGACATAATTCGATCGACAAATTCGCAGCAATCTCATTAAGAATCCTAAATCCCAAAACCTCTTTGCCCAAACAGTCCCTTTCTGTGCAAACCTAAAAAACAGCAGACACAATTTTATAAACTCTAATTACAGAACCCTCGCAACCAGTTATGCAAACTCTGCCGAACCCCACTAAAACCCTCACCACCGAACCAACCTTCGACACCACCATCAAACGCCGCAAAACCCGGCCCGTCAAAGTCGGTAGCGTCACCATAGGTGGCGGCTACCCCGTCGTCGTACAGTCGATGATCAACGAAGACACCCTAGACATCGACGGTTCAGTCGCCGGAATTCGCCGCTTGCACGAGATAGGGTGCGAAATCGTCCGCGTCACCGTGCCCAGCATGGCCCACGCTAAAGCTTTAGCCGAAATCAAGAAAAAACTGCACGCCACCTACCAACCCGTGCCCCTCGTGGCCGATGTCCACCACAACGGTATGAAAATTGCCCTCGAAGTGGCGAAACACGTAGACAAAGTAAGAATCAATCCCGGACTTTACGTGTTCGAGAAGCCGAAAGCCGACAGAACCGAATACACCGACGCCGAATTCGCGGAAATTGGCGAAAAAATCCGCGAAACTCTGGAACCTTTGGTGATTTCCCTGCGCGACCAAGGCAAAGCTTTGCGAATCGGCGTTAATCACGGTTCCCTCGCCGAACGGATGCTTTTTACCTACGGCGACACGCCCGAAGGCATGGTGGAATCGGCCCTGGAATTCATCAAAATTTGCGAATCCCTCGACTTCCGAAATATCGTACTTTCCCTGAAAGCCTCCCGCGCGCCCGTCATGGTTGCTGCTTACCGCTTGATGGTGCACCGGATGGACGAACTCGGCATGGATTACCCCCTGCATTTGGGCGTCACGGAAGCAGGAGACGGCGAATACGGCCGCATCAAATCCACCGCAGGCCTGGCACCTTTGTTAGCTGACGGTATTGGCGACACCATCCGCGTCTCGCTTACAGAGGCCCCTGAAAAGGAGATTCCCGTCTGCTACAGCATTCTGCAAGCCTTGGGACTGCGGAAAACGATGGTTGAGTATGTCGCTTGTCCTTCCTGCGGTCGCACTTTGTTTAATTTAGAGGAAGTGTTACACCAAGTGAGAGAGGCGACCAAGCATCTCACGGGTTTGGACATAGCAGTAATGGGCTGTATTGTCAATGGGCCCGGAGAAATGGCTGATGCTGACTACGGCTACGTTGGGAAGCAGCCGGGTTATATCTCGCTGTACCGGGGCCGGGAAGAAATTAAGAAAGTCCCGGAAGACCGAGGTGTGGCAGAATTGATTGACTTAATTAAATCGGACGATCGCTGGGTTGAACCAGAGTAGGCTTTGCTGGATTTAGTTTTGAAGTTTGGGGGCGGGCAAGATGCCCACCCCACAAGAGTTTTTTGTGGCACAGGCATCTTGCCTGTGGCGGGCAAGATGCCCACCCCACAAGAGTTTTTTGTGGCACAGGCATCTTGCCTGTGGCGAAAGGGAACAAAACTCGGCAAAGTGGAATAATATATGTACGCCAAACGCGAGCCGGCCTTGCCTGTGTTAGATTGAGCGTAATTATTCTGAACTCTTTTCCTCCCGCGCGTCAGACAAATGGTTATAACAAAACGAGGGCTTGTTCTAAGTGCAGCAGCAGTGGTACTCACTGCTGTAACTCTTGCGAACACTGGTTGCAGTTCTAAATCTCTGGCTTCTTTTCGGGGAAGCCCTAAAGAGTTGGTTGATGAAGTTTGGCAAATTATTGACAAAAGTTATGTAGATGGCACTTTTAACCAGGTTGACTGGAAAGCGGTGCGGAATGATTATTTGAACCGGACTTATACCAGCGACGAGGAAGCTTACAAAGCAATTCGGGAAATGCTGAAGAAGCTGGACGATCCTTATACGCGGTTTATGGACCCTCAAGAGTTCAGAAATATGCAGGTTGACACTTCTGGGGAACTGACAGGAGTTGGGATTCAGTTGACTCAAGATGAGGAAACTAAGAAGTTGGTGGTGATTTCGCCGATCGAAGATACCCCGGCTTTTACTGCTGGTATTCTGGCCAAAGATATCATTACTAAGATTGACGGCAAGAGCACAGAAGGCATGGATACGAATCAAGCGGTAAGTTTGATTCGCGGCCAGGTGAATACTGAAGTGACGCTGACTATTTTGCGGGGAAGCAAGGAATTAGAATTTAAGCTGAAACGCGCTAAAATTGAAATTCATCCCGTGCGGAAGTCGGTGCAGAAAACTCCGATCGGAGAAGTCGGCTATATTCGCTTAAATCAGTTCAGTGCGAATGCTGCATCGGAAATGCGATCGGCAATTAAGGATTTGGAAGAGAAAAAGGTAACGGGCTATATTTTAGACTTGCGTTCCAATCCCGGCGGGTTGCTGTACGGAAGTATTGAAATTGCTCGGATGTGGCTCAAAGAAGGTACCATCGTCTCGACGGTCGATCGAGTCGGTGAGGCCGATAAACAAACTGCAAATAAGGCAGAGCTCACAGACAAACCGTTAGTTGTACTGGTAGACGGCGGTTCAGCAAGTGCTAGCGAGATTCTATCCGGTGCTTTGCAAGACAACAAACGCGCGGTTTTGGTGGGAACAAAGACGTTTGGTAAAGGTTTAGTTCAGTCAGTACGCGGCGTGGGAAATGGTGCCGGTTTGGCGGTGACAATTGCCAAGTATTTTACTCCCAAGGGCACTGATATCAACAAGGCCGGGATTGAACCGGATTTTAAGGTAGAACTCACCGAGGCTCAAAAACAGGAATTGAGGCGCGATCGCGATAAAATCGCTACGACGGCAGATCCGCAGTACGCAAAAGCTATGGAAGTTTTGACACAGCAAGTTACTGGTAAAACAGGGAACAATAAGGCGGAGTCGAAACCGAATGCAGCGCCACCTAAACCGACTGCGGCGCAAGCAAAACCGAGTGCGGCACCTTCTAAATCTAGGTAGAAAACCTGTGTAGGGTTTCAGTTAAAAAAAGCATTCGGGGAAAGATTTACGGCTAAAAGCCCAGATTTTAAACTCGAATGCTTCGCTATTTTTTGCAAGGCGTCCGGTGCAACCGAAATTGCTCTAATTCATCTGCGTTAATCTGTGTTTATCTGCCCTCATCTGCGGTTCAAAAAAGAGAATTTATCGGGTCGCAGATGACAAGGGATTCACGCAGATTCACGCAGATTAACAGAAGAGAGATAGGAATAATTCCGATGCTAACAGATTTGATTTCACGTTAGCTTTCGCGATGGGGAAGAAAGTAATAGTAATTCGTCATTGCGGCTGGCATTTGGCCGCGCGAATTAATCCGATGCGGCGGGCAATGGCATCTTCGGCAGAATCGTAAGGGCCCCACTTTTCAATAATAGTGGGATTTTGTTCTTCAAGTTGGGCCAACGGCAAAATCTCGCAATTACCGGCAGGACGTTTGATAATATAAAATTTGGGTGTTTCTGTCATAACTAAATTCGTCACATAAAAGCTGGATACTAACTAGGCAATTGGCTCATTATATCAAATAGGGAAACGGCAATGCCGTGTTCCCAGTGTGTCTTAGCATTAAACTCGCAGTCCGACAGTAGTTGAAACCCCTCCGGGACTGCGGATTTAACCGCCTGCAACTAATAAGAATTAAAAAAAACTAACACTTTCGGAAGATGCCACAAAATTTATCTATGATAAAAATATAGACATTTGTCTCAACAGTGCATTAAACCCTTTCAGAACTACCCAAATATTCTAATCAATACCAAAAAAACCATGCAATTTTTGCCCAAAACAATCCCTGAAATTCAACCAGAAATCATATCAGTAAAAGAATCACCGCCAGAACTTGTTACTTTCGATGTCGGCGGGATGAAATGTGCCGGCTGCGCGAAAGCTGTGGAACGCCAACTCATGCAATATTCAGGCGTAATTTCAGCTTGCGTTAACTTAGCCGTAGAAGTCGCCACGGTTGAGTGTCAACCGGGGACTGTCGATGCAGAGGCTTTAGCGAAAAAGTTGACTGATAATGGATTTCCCTCTCAGTCTCGTTCCGGTGAAAATCAGCGGGAAGCAGAAGCGGCAACAATTGAACGGCGACAGCAAGAAATTCGACAGCAAATCAAGCAATTGACGATCGCCCTAATCCTAATTATTTTATCCGGTTTAGGTCACGTACTCGGCACAAAAGCCCCAATTCTCAGCAATATTTGGTTTCACTGGGGACTCGCCACCCTAGCTTTGCTGCTACCGGGCCGTTCGATTATTGTTGACGGGTGCCGCAGTTTGTGGCGAAATGCACCCAACATGAATACTTTGGTAGCTTTAGGCGCTGTCACAGCTTACACCGCTAGCAACGCGGCGCTGCTGTTTCCACGGATGGGATGGGAATGCTTTTTTGACGAACCGGTGATGCTGCTGGGCTTTATTTTGTTGGGCAAAACTCTCGAACAGCAAGCCAGACGCCGCGCTGCATCAGCTTTACAAGCTTTAATCGCATTGCAGCCGGCGAAAGCCCGTTTAGTTGATTTTAAACTTCCCACTTTAGATGTGCGATCGGAAGAATTGCCTTTAAACTCGACATCAGAGGTCTACGATCCACAATACATTGAAATTCCCGCCGATCGCGTCCGAGTCGGAGAATGGCTGCAAGTTTTGCCAGGGGAAAAAATTCCGGTAGACGGCGAAATTTGCGAAGGCAAAACAACCATAGATGAGTCGATGCTGACTGGCGAATCAATGCCGGTTTTGAAGCAACCAGGAGATACAGTTGCCGCCGGAACTATTAATAAATCCGGGGCAGTTGTGATGCGCGCAACTCGCACCGGTAAGGAAACAACTGTAGCTCAAATGGTGGCTTTGGTGCAGGCAGCCCAAACTCGCAAAGCGCCGATTCAAAATTTAGCTGATACTGTGGCGGGATATTTTGTGTATGGGGTAATGGGGATATCGGTTTTAACTTTCCTATTTTGGTATTTTGCCGGGACTCATATTTGGCCTTCTGTGCTTTTAGGACACGGGGCAATGGATATGGGACACGGGGCAATGAATATGGGAAATGAATTGCCAATTATCCATTATCAATCGCCTTTGCTCTTAAGTTTGAAATTGGCGATCGCAGTTTTAGTCATTGCTTGTCCTTGCGCTTTGGGACTGGCTACCCCAACTGCAATTTTAGTCGGTTCTGGCATCGGGGCGGAGCGCGGACTTTTAATTCGCGGTGGTGATGTTTTAGAACGGGTGCATCAATTAGATACGGTGGTTTTTGACAAGACTGGCACTCTGACAACCGGAAATCTCACACTCACAGATTATTTGCCGATTTTCCAGAATTCCGAGTGGGATTTGAATTCAGATATAAATGTTGGAAACAAACAAGATGTTTGTTCCACAATTGATGGGGTTTCTGGCAACAGCCAAGATGCCTGTTCCACAATTGATGGGGCTTCTGGCAACAGCCAAGATGCCTGTTCCACAATTGACTCAAAACTGCTGCAAATTGCGGCGGCGGTGGAAAGGGGCGCGTGTCATCCCATCGCTGCAGCGATTTTGCTGGAAGCTCAACAACAAGGTTTGCCGCTGCTAGCTGCTGAGGATTTCTGCACGGAACCGGGCTTCGGGGTTTCTGCTTTGGTGGAGGGCCGACGGGTGTTCGCGGGGAATGCTGAGTGGATGAAGCAGCAGGGGGTCGCTGTGGCGACGGAATTGTCGGGGTTTTTGCAAGGCAAAACGGCGGTTTACGTGGCTTCTGGGGGCGTTTTGCTGGGGGTAATCGGGCTAAAAGATACTCTGAGGCCCGATGCTAAGGCGGCGGTGGAACGTTTGCGGGGCATGGGATTGCGGGTGATGATGCTGACGGGGGATACGGCGTCTGCGGCGGCGGCGACGGCGCAGCAGCTAGATTTGACGGCGGCTGATGTTTTGGCCGAAGTGCGGCCGGAGGGCAAGGCGAGGGCGATCGCAAGTTTGCAAGCCCAAGGCTGTAAAGTGGCTGTGGTGGGGGATGGTATCAATGACGCCCCGGCTTTGGCTCAAGCTGATGTCGGTATTGGTTTGCACTGCGGCACTGATGTCGCAGTTGAGACAGCTCAAATTGTGCTGATGCGAAATGCTTTGATGGATGTTGTTGAGTCGATCGAGCTGGGACGCGCTACTTTCAACAAGATTCGCCAAAATTTATTTTGGGCTTTTGGTTACAATACTCTGGGAATTCCGGTTGCAGCCGGTCTTTTGCTGCCTGCAACCGGAATTCTACTCAGTCCTGCGGCGGCCGGTGCATTTATGGCGTTTAGTTCTGTTAGCGTTGTGACAAATTCTTTGTTTTTGCGCCGGGGATTTCGAGCTTAAATTTATAGATGACAGATAAAAGTCGGAGGTCATCGGTCATTAGTTAGGAATTAATGACTGATGACCTCATCCCAAGAGGGTGACAAACCCCTCACACCAGGAGTCGACAGCCAAGAAGTTTCGACGTTAGTTAGAACCCCCTGATTCATCTGCAGAGTCAATCGAAAATCTCACACCTCAAATTGACTGACTGATGGCTACAGTGCCATACTTTCCAAGAGCCGCCAATTATTGTTGTTCATAATTGAACGACTCACTAGCTCGAACATTTGACGGCAGTGGTTGTTGGTTTGCAGTGGCAGTTCCTCGTTTTTAATCACGAAGTTCATGCGAACCTCTGAGTCGCTAGCCGTGTTTTTCTCAATTAGGACTTCTGCGGTGACAAGTTTGGGAATCGAAACTTGACCGGGAAGTTCGCGAGCCATGACGGAATCTCCTGTATTGTAGATAATATCAAGATTGCATGACTCTAAAATTTCAATCAGGGACTGACGGAGACGGTCGATCGGAACGGCAACGATAAAAAAACCAGTATAGCGAGCCATAGACAACTCCAGCCGTGAGGCATTTAGACTTTATTATCATACCGAACCTAGAACCGATTCACAGAACAATATAGATTTATTTTATTCAGGTGGAAAGTTAGGGCAATGAAAGGCAAACTTATCGTGTTTGAGGGGGTTGAAGGTGCGGGTAAAACTACGCAAATGCAGCGGCTGATACAGTTCCTGCAAGCAAGTTGCTTTCTGACAGTCCGCTTGGTGGCTACTCGCGAACCGGGTGGTACTGAGCTGGGAAGGGGACTGCGACATTTGTTGCTGAAACAAGATGGGGACGAATCTGTATCCGATCGAGCAGAATTACTGATGTACGCTGCGGATCGCGCTCAGCACGTCGAAACTTTTCTTAAACCAGAGTTATCGAAGGGAACCATTGTTTTATGCGATCGCTTTACTGACTCTACGATTGCTTATCAGGGCTACGGCCGCGGTCTTAACTTAAATTTAATTAAACAGTTGAATGACATTGCCACCGGCGGCTTGGAAAGCGATCTGACTTTGTGGCTGGATATTAAGGTGGAGGCGGGTTTGGCAAGAGTAAAAGCTCGGGGAGGGTGCGATCGGATCGAGCAAGCTGATTTGAAGTTTCACCACCTTGTCCAGCAAGGTTTTGCGGAGTTAGCCGAGGAAAATAAATCTCGAATTGTCCGGATAAATGCCGATCGCCCTGAATATGAAGTCGCTCAGGAAATTCAAACTATTGTAACTCGCAGGTTAGAAGCTTGGGGATATTTAAATAATACCAATTCTGAAAAATAGCGCTAGATAATGTGTAGAGACACAGCAATGCCCTGTCCGGCTCCGGCAACTTACAATTTAACTTCTTAACTCAAAACAATTATTTAGCAGTCCATTAAACCACAATAACCTTTTGGTATTATACCAACCACCACCGACGCTTAAGATGTACTTAATTGATAAAACCCTAGATTTTCCTCCTTCATTCTTCATCCGTTACATCCGTTACATAATCCGTTGCCGAACTTCCTTCTTCCGCAAACATGAATTATTTTACATCATTAATCGGACAAGAGCGACCAGTAGAATTGCTAACACAAGCAGTCGAGCGAAACCGAATTGCTCCTGGTTATTTATTTGTCGGCTCTAACGGCATCGGCAAAAGTTTAGCTGCTCAGTCTTTCATCGAGCTTTTATTCTCAGCCAATCTTGCCGAAACCCGATTAATAGCCTCCGTGCAAAATCGCGTGAGGCAGCGAAATCACCCAGACTTGCTCTGGGTAGAACCAACTTACATGAGCCAAGGTAAACGGCTTACGCCAAAGGAAGCAGAGGAAGCCGGTTTAAAGCGGAAAGCACCGCCACAAATTCGCTTAGAACAAGTTCGAGAAATCGGTGAATTTCTCAGCCGACCACCGCTAGAAGCTGGGCGTTCAGTCGTAGTTTTGGAACAAGCAGAAACAATGGGTGAGGGAGCTGCTAACGGCTTGCTGAAAACATTGGAAGAACCGGGAAAAGCAGCGCTAATTTTAATTGCTCCGACAGTGGAAGCTTTGCTGCCAACTTTGATTTCCCGCTGTCAAAAAATCCAGTTTTCTCGGCTGAATCCCCAAGCAATGGCACAAGTTTTGCAGCAAGCCGGATTCGCGGAGATTTTGGATCGTCCGGAGGTACTGGGGATGGCTCAGGGGAGTCCTGGGGAGGCAATTGCTATTTGGCAGCAACTGCAATCAATGCCAGAGGATTTGCTGCAAAAGGTGAAGCAGTTGCCTCAAAATCTGCGGTCTGCTTTGGAATTGGCCAAGGAAATTGATAAAACTTTAGATACTGAATCTCAGTTGTGGTTAATCGATTATTTACAGCACTGTTACTGGCAACAATTTTTGGCAGGGAGAATTAGTCGATCGCCCTTAGAGCCCTTGGAGAAAGCACGACAATATTTGCTAAACTACGTACAGCCGCGATTAGTTTGGGAATGCACGCTAATGGGAATATGTCAAGCATAATTTAGTGCCGAGTTTTATCCCAATACGATGAGTAACACGATGGAAAAAGCCACATTTGCCGCCGGTTGTTTTTGGGGAGTTGAACACAAGTTTCGCGCCGTTGCAGGTGTCGTCTCGACTGCTGCGGGCTATACAGGAGGTCACTGGCCTAATCCTTGCTACCTGGATGTTTGTGCTAGAGTGACCGGTCACGCTGAATCTGTGCTGGTAGAGTACGATCGATCGCAGGTGAGTTACGAAGCACTGCTAGATGTATTCTGGAACTGTCACGATCCTACCCAAATCAATCGCCAAGGCCCCGACAGAGGCGAACAGTATAGGTCTGTAATTTTTTATCACAATTGGGAACAAGAAAAAGCCGCTCGCGCCTCCAAACAAAAATTGCAAACTTCCGGTAAATACGACAAAGACATTGCCACTGAAATCAAACCTGCTGCTGAATTTTATATGGCAGAGGATTACCACCAGCAATATATTGAGAAGAAGCGAAATCAGTCAAACTTTATTAGTTAAAAAGTAGGCAGACGCGACCAAGAATAAAAGATATTAGGGGCGGCTAAGGCAATAATATATACGAGCGACAGTTTATTATTAATGCAAAACCCGTTCTCCCCCAAGCCATGTTTATTTCCACCTACTCAGTAATAAATTATTAGTGATGAGATAGTGGTTGGTAGGGGCAAGCCCCCCGTGGTAAGCCTATGCTATATGCGAGACCAATTTCAGCTTTGACAATTGCTAAAAGAATATAGATTCGGGTTAGAAATGCCAGTGTGAGGAGGATTGATAGCGTTTTAAACAGATTGTTACGCAAGTCATAATATTATAAAAATGCTGTAGTAGTTGGGGACGTAAGACCCAACTATTTTGCAATAAATCCTAAATGAAGATTGGGAATTTATGTTTCAATTCTCTTGAGTTAATACCACTTTTCGCATCTATAATTGTAGTCATTAGTCAGCGATTATTAGCCATTAGTCGGATCACCTGGGGAAAAGGGAAGAATATCTACTTTTGCAGTCTTGCCTGTTTATTTGCTAAGCTATAGGTGGCGCTCTGTCATCAATAAACCTTAGATTTATGCACAGGTTATTAACTGGGAAACTGCGAATAGAGTATTTAACAATACCAATCGCTAATCTTCCAGCAAATCTATCCGGTACTAAAATTGTACAGCTTACTGACTTTCACTATGACGGGGTTCGGCTGTCGGAATGGTTGCTAGAAAAGGCGATTGCAGCAGCTAATGAAGCTGAACCCGACATGATTTTTTTAACCGGTGACTTTATTACCTACGATCCCGCACCTATTTACACCTTAGTGGAGCGATTGAAAAACTTGCACAGTCGGGTGGGAATTTACGCGGTTTTGGGCAATCACGACCACTATTGGCCGGGGGCAAAGAAAGAGGTTGCTAATGCTTTAAATAGCGTCGGGATTCGGGTTTTGTACAACGAAGCAATCTATCCCTTGGGGCCCCAATTGGCTTTAGTTGGGCTAGCAGATTTTTGGTCGGGCGATTTTGCGCCTAAACCTGTAATGGCATCAATAAATCCCGCCATTTCTCGGATTGTATTGTCTCACAATCCTGATACTGCTGAAAAGCTGCAAAATTGGCGAATTGATTTACAGTTGTCTGGGCACACTCACGGCGGTCAAATTGTTATTCCTGGTATCGGCCCTTTGTACGCCTGGGTGAGAAAAATTGGCTATTTGATTCCTAAACGAATCCGAAAGTTCATTCCTTATCTGTCGGCTTGCGATCGAGTAGTTACTCACTGGGAATGGGCTAGCGGTTTGCATCAGGTTGGGAGTAATTTGCTGTACGTGAATCGGGGTTTGGGAACTTATTCGCCGGGAAGGCTATTTTGTCCCCCAGAGGTGACAGTAATTACTTTGGTTTGTCAAGATATGTAAGGGCGGGTTTAGGGTGCACACTTTCCCGATAATAGATAATATAGCAGAGGGAAAAAAGAAGAAGGAAGTTCGGCAACGAGCACTGTACAAGATGTAATGGATGTCAGGGAGAAGGAAGAGGGAAAAAGCAAGAAGGATTTTTGTACAATGTCTATTATTTTTAATTTGCTTCTCCAAAGCGATAGCCTCTGCCGTAGACTGTTTGGATTAGCACAGATTCGCCCGGTGCTTCTATTTTGCGCCGCAGCAGGCGAATTTGAGCGGCTAATACATTGCTGCTGGGTTTTTCGGCTTCAGTCCATAAATACTGGTGTATTTGTTCGTGTGTTAGCAATTGACCGGGGTGGCGCATTAAGTATTCTAATAACTGACATTCTTTTTCTGATAAATCAATTGTGCGATCGCCCCGATAAGCTAATTGATTGTCGTAGTCTAGCTGTAAATCTGCAACTTGCAGCCGTCCGACAGTAACCTCGGCATCAAAAGTAGGAGGCCGCCGCAGCAATGCGCGGACTCTGGCTAGCAGTTCTCGCAGTTCAAAAGGTTTGACTAAATAGTCGTCTGCACCGGCGTCGAGTCCTTGTACGCGATCGTCTACGGTATCTTTGGCTGTGAGAAATAGCACGGGCGTACTCCTTCCTTGCGATCGCAACTTCTGGCAAATTGCCAGTCCGGTTTGTCTCGGCAGCATCCAATCCAAAATTAGCAAATCGTAATTTCCCTGCATTGCTAAATTGCTGCCACTTGCTCCGTCAAATGCCACATCAACTGTATAACCTTCGCGGGTTAAGACTCGACTCAAAGGGTCAGTTAACTCAACTTCATCATCAACTAAAAGAATCCGCATCCTGATTTTAAATTTGAGATTAGAGATTTTAGGTTAAGTAAACTGATATTTCCTAGATTTTAATGTGTGGAATACTTTCCGTTTCGCTGCAAGCTGCTGCTACCCATTCCTGGATGGCAGGCAAGGCCAAAATCGCATCCGCATAAGCTTTTGCTGATGAATCTAGTTTGACTCCGTAGGTGACAAAACGCATGACAACGGGGGCAAACATAGCGTCAACAATTGTGAATTTTCCGAACAGCATATTGCCGCTTGTCCCGAATTTTTGGCGGCATTCGCGCCAAATGGTAAAGATGCGATCGATATCTGCTTCGACACCGGCAGTCATCCCTTCTCCCGGATAGCGGTTGCGGCAGTCCATCGGCATATTTTCGCGCAAATTTTGGAACCCCGCGTGCATTTCGGCGGCAATGGAACGGGCGATCGCCCGTTCCGCTACATCTGTCGGCCACAAATCATTGGCAAAGCGATCGGCAATGTATTCGCAAATTGCTAAAGATTCCCACACTTTTAAGTCGCCGTCGATTAAAACTGGCACTTTTCCCGATGGAGAATAGCGCCGAATTTCTTCATTGGTTGTCGGCCAGTCTAAGGGGATTCTCACCTCGGCAAATTCCAGTCCAGCTTGTTTCATCGCCAGCCAAGCGCGCAGCGACCAAGAGGAATAATTTTTGTTGCCGATTACCAGAGTCAATTTGGTCATAGTTTAGCTTTCAGCTATTTGCAATCGCCCGTGCAATTTTAAGTTTTAGAGTTGAATACACAAAGGCGTGATACACAATGACGAGCCTTTTCGAGGGCTTCGCTAACGGGCGCTCTGCCCGTTTTCTGCACCAGCCTCTGCAAGCATTTTACATTAACAGCCTCCCACCGTTCCGCGTTTTTCTGCAAACTGCGATCGGGGGGTGCGATCGAACACGCTTGATTGCACATGGAGCGAGAAGCCTCTGTCCCTGGGAACGCTAGCCTGGTTAGCGCTAGGTACAGCTACTGTATAGTCCATTTCTTCCCTCTCTACACCACCGCCTGAGAGGATTTCATCTACTGTAATCTTTTTCAGGGAATCCGAGTCTACACTGTGAAAATTTTCGTCAAATTCTTGATCGTTTTCCATACCGACCGCCGTTTAAAAAATTGACTCAATAAAAAATTACTAAATATAATATATCCTCAAACAATGGATCGAGCAATACCCGAAATTTATTTTTCGGTCTGAACTCTATGTGTTATTCTGAGTTTGGTAAAAGCTGTTTCTGCTTAGGCTGCGATCGCCCCCTTTCCAAATTAAGAAATTTACCCTCTAAAAATTGACATGATTACTGTTGCACTTCCCAAAGGCGGATTGTTAGGAGATAGCATTCGGCTGTTTAAATCGGTTGGATTAGACTTCAGTGCTTTTCTCGATTCCTCTAACCGACAACTTCAAATTTATGACCCGACAGGCACTGCCAAAGCTTTGCTAGTAAGGACGCATGACGTACCAGTTTATGTGGAATACGGTCAAGCAGATTTGGGGATTGCTGGCTATGATGTTTTGCGGGAAAAAAAGCCGAAAGTTGCCAATTTAATTGATTTAAAATTTGGCAAGTGTCGGCTGTCGGTGGCTGTCAAGGAATCTAGTTCTTATCGACGAACAGTAGATTTGCCTCCTCACGGTAGAGTGGCTTCTAAGTTCGTCCACTGTGCAAGAGAATATTTTCACAATTTGAATTTGCCGGTGGAAATTGTGCCGCTTTACGGTTCTGTGGAGTTGGGGCCGATTACGGGTATGTCGGAGGCAATTGTGGATTTGGTTTCGACTGGCAAAACTTTGCGAGAAAATGGTTTGGTGGAAATTGATGTTTTGTTTGAAAGTTCAGCTTATTTAATCGGTCATCCTCTGAGTTACCGTTTGAATGCGGGGGGGGTGAATGAGTTGATCGGGAAGTTGAGAGAGCAAGTTTTGACTACTGTTTGATGGTCTAAAATTAGAGTGCTTTGATTGGTTCGTAGATAAGTAGGGAAACGGCATTGCCCATTGGCATCAACTTAAGCTGTCAGTCCGCTCAGTCCTTCCGTCCGCCCGTCAGTCCGCCAGAGAATGAATTCCACGGGGCTTATAGTTAAAGTCCTCTCCAAAAGGACTGAAGAACTCATTAGTCCTATTCAAGAGGACTTTAGCTTTGAGGCAGGGGTTTCAACAAGAGCCGGACTATTAGTTGTACGTTAAGTTGACACTAAATGGCAATGTCGTGTCCTACTCCCTGCGCCGGACACGGCATTGCCGTGCCCCTACAGATGCTAGCCTACTTTTCAGAATTGCTATAGGTTCGTAGCCAGGACTTTAGTCCTTATTTGCGCTACAAAAGAGGACTGAAGCCCTCACTAGGAAAGGGATTATTTTAGCTTAGCTGGTCTTTGCGGTAAGAAAGAGGACTGAAATTCTCAGTACGAACAGGTTCTATTTAGTTAATTTCTGAGCGGTTACTTACAGGTATAAAACCTAGTTTTTCCTGGCAGCGATTTATATAAAAACGGACGACTGTATCAGCAGGATTTTGTTCGATTAGTTGCTGAAAATATCCCAAGGCTGCGACAAATCTTTCGGATTGCCATCCTTGAATTCCTTTGTCAAATAAACCCTGGGTAAGCTGCTTTGCCTCAGAGTCGGGAGAGGAGGCTGCCCAGATTTCGTAGATTTCAATAGCTTGCTGTTTGCCACGCGGGGTTACTCGATCGATCCAGCGATAGTAATAATTGTTCCTTGGTAAATCGCTGTCAGCACCAGTCGCCCCAGAAGTAGAAATCATCGTCTCCTGTGTTTCCACTTCTAAGTCGCACTTTAATAATAGACTTTCTTTTGAGTGGGAGTTGGAACTTATGCCATTTAGAAATTCTCTCGCATGAACGATCGCATTTTCGCTAACAATAATTTGGCAACCGTATATTTTAGTTAAATTTTCTAACCGAGAAGCTGTATTTACCACATCGCCGATGACTGTAGAGTCCATGCGGCGATCGGAACCTAAAGTGCCGATCATGCCGATACCTGTGTTAATTCCTGTACCAATATTGACTGGAGATTCTAAATTGTATTTGTGGCGACTGGCATTAAATTCTTGCAAAGTTTCTTGCATTGCTACTGCGGCTTCTATCGCATCCATGGCGTGAGAATTGGGCTTGTCAAATACTGCCATGATTGCATCGCCTAGGTATTTGTCAATAAACCCACCGTGAGACGTTATGCACTCGTTCATTTTAGTAAAAAAAGCGTTCAACCATTCAAAAGTCTCGCGAGCTTGTTGAGATTCAGCGATCGTAGTAAAACCGCGAATGTCACAAAATAAAACAGTCAGCTCTTCTTCTGTGACATTGCCCAACTGAATAGATTCTATTCCTTGCGGCGCAATGCGCTCTAGAAGTTGCTCTGGCACAAATAGCTGAAATTTTTCTGAAAGATATTCGTTGGCTTCCCAAGCTGCGGCGATTTGGCGTTTGCTTTGCTCTTTGACTTCCTGGTGGAATTGGGAAGATACCGCTTGCGATCGCATTTGACTCAACTGCAAAATATTTTCCACTTTTGCCAGAAGCAAGCGACTGTTAAAAGGCTTTGTTAAATAATCATCTGCCATCATTTCTAACCCTTTGATGCGAGAGGTATCGTCATCGAGGGCAGTTAAAAAAATCACCGGTACAGTTTGCAATGCCGTATCCTTCCGCAGGCGATCGCACACATCAAAACCGTCCATCTCCGGCATCATAATATCTAGTAAAATTAAATCTGGTCGAGATGCGCGGGCGAGGGAGAGCGCTTCATCGCCAGATAGTGCTGATACTGTGGTGTATCCTTTCATAAGCAATAACTCTTCCAGTAAAGTCAGATTAGCTGGCTCGTCATCAACCAACATGATGCAGGGCGACTTGTTTGACATGGAATATGATCTAATATATTGAATTTAGCTCGGGAGTTGCGCGTGGGGAAGCTCGAAAACTGGTTGATGCGTATATTTCTCGTTACTAAACTCGATATTTTTCGTAGGAACCGGCTTTCGGAGGCAAGTGCGGGCAAGTCATATACATATTTATCTACTCTTGAGTTTAACCTTTGTTGTTATCAATTATCCTAAATGGCAGTGCTGGAACTGCAAATAATTATTGTTAGCCCAGAAAAGAACGGACAGTAGCGATCGTCAAATTCAGATCCAGCGGCTTACTCAAATAACCAGAAGCGCCAGCTTCCAAACATCGATCGCGATCGCCAGGCATCGCCATCGCCGTCACCGCAATCATCGGTACCGAGTCCCAGACAGGATCTGCTTTAACTCGGCGCATCAACTCAAAGCCATCAACATCCGGCAACTGAATGTCCATCAAAATCAAATCCGGCAGCAACTCCGGGGCCGCAGAGGCGGCGAGAATACGATCGACCATCGCCTTCCCATCCGCGAGTATCTCTACCCCATACCCCTCCAATTCCATCACCTCAGAAATTAACATTTGGTTAAAAGGCTGGTCTTCGACAACCAAAATCCGCTTGCTGCCAATTGGTAAAGCAATCGCAGAAGCAGGAACTAACTTGGTATCCAAAGCGCAAGAAGCAAAGTTTGCCAATTGTTGACGCATCTCCGTCAACGGCAGCCAAACGCGGAAAAGACTTCCCCGATCGCAAACCGATTGAAAAGAAACAGTTCCCCCGTGCAATTCTGTCAGACGCTTAGTCAAAGCCAAACCCAAACCTGTACCTTCGTGCCGCCTAGTTAGGGAAGAATCGACCTGTTGAAAAGGTCGAAATAGCAAGTGCCAGCGGTCTTGAGGAATGCCGATGCCGGAGTCTTGTACCTCAAAACAAAAATAAGGAGTGCTGGCATTTATAGGAGAACAATCCGGTCGATAGTCGCCCTTTATTTCACTGCCGTATACCAGACGCCCGCTGAGTTTAACTTGTCCTTGTTCTGGGGTAAATTTGATGGCATTGGAAAGTAAATTAATCACAATTTGTCGCACTCGCCGTTCGTCGAGCAAAACTTTAGTAATGCGGTAGTCGAGTTCTAAAGACAAACCAATTCGCTTTTTGTCTGCCCGTGGCTGCATCATTTTTATACAGTCTGTCGCGAGTTCGTGAACGCGAACCGGTTGTAAGTTGAGTTCTACTTTCCCCGCTTCAATTTTAGAAAGGTCGAGAATATCGTTAATTAGCTGCAACAAGTGCTGGCCGCTTTTTTCGATCAGTTCTAAATAGTTGATTTGTCGATCGCTCAACTGTCCGGCTGTTTGCCGCAGCAGCAAGTCAGAAAAGCCTAGAATGCTGTTAAGAGGCGTCCGCAATTCGTGGGACATTGAGGCTAAAAACTCGGATTTCAACTGAGAAGAATACTCTAATTGTTCGTTAACTTGGCGCAGGTTTTCTTGTGTCTGAGCCCGCTCGATCGCCGCCCCCAGAGTCCGGCAAGCAGCCTCCAGCACTTCTTGGTTGAGGGCGGTTTGCAGTTTTTTGACGTTGCGGGACTCCAGCGTCAGCACTCCGATAATTGTACCGTCGGTGGCTGCGATCGGAAAAATGCCCAGTTGTCCAATTCCCGGATGCCGAAATTCCGGCACGGCATTGGGATGTTGGGCATAATCCTCTACAAACAAAGGTTTACGAGTTTTCACCACTTCCCACAGCAAACCGATGCCGTAGGGAATGCCTTGGTCGAGCAATTCTTGCATTCGTGCGACTACGGGTTCCCCGTAAGTAGCCAGAAATTGACCAGAAATGTGGTTGGAAACCGCCGCCGCTTGCCGATCGTTTCCCTTGCCGCTAATCACCTTGACATCTCCGAAAGCAGCATTCATTGCCTCTACTAGATAGGTGAGGGCAAACTGACCTATTTCTTGCAAACTGTCAGACTTTTGCAGGCGTTCGGTTAAACCTAAAAGAAATCTCAGCCTCCTGACTTCTGCGTTCAAGCTAGCTTGGGAGTTTTGGTATACCGTAACGTCTCGAAAGGTTAACAGCCGTCCGCCGCTGTTGGTTATCGTGGCGCACACCTCCAAACAAACCGCATTGGATTGCTCGAAATAAAATGATAAACTTTCATGCTGAGATGTTTCGAGTGCTTGCTGAAACTCTTGCCACTGCTGAACAGACAAGTAACCCCGATCGACAATTTCGGCAAACAGCAAGTGGCACTTCGGCTTTGTTTCCAGCCATTCTGGGGACAGTTCCCACATTCCGGCCAATTTTTTGTTAAACAAAACTAAGCAGTCAGACGAGTCGAACAGAGCGATCGCATTGTCTACTTGGTTGAGAATCAGTTCTTGGTCTGCCCTCAACTGGTGCAAGTCTCTCTCCATTTTCTCTGTGTGTGTAGCTCTTAGTTTCGTTGTCATAACTTTCTAGGGATATGGCAAGAGTTATTTTATAACCCCTTACTTAATGTGACATAATTTTAGGTTTTTGGGCAGTGAGGGCGATCGATCTGCCTTGTGATCTGAGACACTTGCTGGTTTCTGAGGGCGATCGGAACCTGCTTTGAACTGCATCGCTACAGTGGTTAATCATGAGGCAATAAGGAGGTAAATCCTTATGACAGAAACCGAATCTTTTAATAACAATGCTGTCGAAGCTGATGGCATCTGACTTAAAAATATTGTGTCCAAACCAGTGCTAAATTGACCTATAATAAAAACTAATTCCGGCGATAAGAAATCAGCATATAGCAATCCTCGCATCATTTGTGAATTTCTTACGGACTCAGAGCGGCTTCAGGAAGGGTTGGGGTGGGGTAAAAAAAATACGACTACTGCAAGGATTGCTATAGGTAAAATGCAATCATGACATTACCCTTAATTTTTATTAGCAATAACTTGGTTATTGGGATTAACTGCTCAAGCCAGTGTTGGATTCAAAAACATAGGCATAAGGCGCGCACGGCTCACCCGGAGACAGTGATATCAGTTTCAAAAAAGCAACTGTAGGCTCGTGATTCCAACCCATACACAATCAGTTATTCCCAATAATCTAATCTAAAATTGTGCGACGGAGCGCTCACGCCGAAGTCGAAAATCTACAATGGTATGAGTTATTACGGTCGCAATTATGAGTAAGGTGTGCAGTGCACACCCTACAAATGTGAGTTAAGCTAATCCGCATTTAAATTGCAGAGAAAAATAAATTTTTACTCTTGTGGGGTGGGCAGGAGATGCCGCACTTAACATACAATTTAAATGCAGTACAGGTTAGAGCGTAAGTATTGTTAATGTTTCTTAGGATTTTTCGGAAAAGGAATGCCCAAACTTTCGTGAAAAACAACCTGAGTTTTATAAGTCAAGCGCCGGTTAACTTGTTTGATGATTTTTTCCAAAAGCGCATCGCCGGTTTTTTCTATTAAAGGCTGAGACATCGATCGAATAAACTTGGGAAAGCAAACCCCCACAGCCAAATCCAGCTTCCAGCTAGTAATGGTAATCGCAGGTGGCAGCTTAGCACGTTCCGAGCTCGGCCAATCGGCGGCAAACTCCTGAGACGGTATCTCCACTAGCTTCATTGCCGATCGAAAATCCACTTCATACCCAGGCGAGGTATAATCCGGAACCGGAATAGTCTTAATTAAATAGCAGCCTTCAGCGTCAGGCGGCAGCAACTCTAAACCAATTCTCGCTTCAACGCGGTAGCCGAAAGCCCCAAAACGCCCTATTAATAAATCATAGCCGTTTTCTCCGAGTGGCTCGGCCTTCATCGGCGAAGCGCACTGGCAAAACCAAGTCTTGTGGTTGTTCAAATGCTTCGCCACCGTCTCCGCATCGGCGTACATCTCCATGCTGTCTTCAAAATGCGTGTGAAACCAAATCGGCTCAACTTCCTCTGCTGCATCCGCGCTTCCACTTTCGGGCTGTCGGAAACTCGCATCTGAGTAGTAATTTTCGTCAGAAGCTTCAACAGTTTGATATTCAGCGGAATCCTGCTTCATCGTATGCTCTCCTGTTATACACGCCAATCGGTCCGGTTGGGGATGTGTTAAGGGAGTTTCCTCCCTACAATTGAGAAATTGATAGTAACAAAACTTACCCTAATTCAGCATAACTCGACTTATGAAAGCATTTGTAGCAGGAGCCACAGGTCAGACTGGCCGCCGCATCGTCGCAGAATTGGTCAAGCGAGGTATTCCCGTGCGCGCCTTAGTCCGAAATCTAGACACAGCTAGACAAATTTTACCACCGGAGGCTGAGTTAGTGACTGGGGATGTATTAAATGCGACTTCCCTGGGCGATGCCATCGGCGATAGTACGGTATTGCTGTGCGCGACGGGGGCGGCCCCTGGTTTTGACCCGACAGCGCCTTACAAGGTGGATTTTGAAGGTACTAAAAATTTGGTGGATGCAGCTAAAGCTAAGGGCATTGAGCATTTTGTACTTGTGACTTCTCTGTGCGTCTCTCAGTTTTTTCACCCGCTGAATTTGTTCTGGCTGATTCTGGTTTGGAAGAAGCAAGCCGAGGAGTATTTGCAAAAAAGCGGTTTGACTTATACGATCGTCCGTCCCGGCGGTCTGAAAAATGAGGATAATTCAGATGCGATCGTCATGACTGGTGCCGACAAAATGTTTGAGAGCAGCATTCCCCGCACTAAGGTAGCCCAAGTGTGCGTGGAGGCGCTGTTTCAGCCGGCTTCTCGCAACAAGGTTGTGGAAATTGTGGCGAAGTCGGAGGCTCCGCAAAAGAGTTTTGAGGAGTTGTTTGCCAGTGTGATTTGATTGAATTAGCCTCGCTTGAGTTCGGTGCGTCAGAACAAAAACACTTTGATTTGGATCTGAGATGTTGCACCATTGTCAAGAACAGGGAAGATGCCTGTTCCACAAAAAGTGCATTTTCTTGTGGGGTGGGCATCCTGCCCGCCCAAAAAAGGCTTATCGAGAATGGTGCAAGATGTGATTTGGGTCAAAGATTTGGGCTGACGCACCCTACAACAATTTTCCGATCGCCAAATCTGGCAAAATCTTAATAGTTTTACCATTCGCCGTTGAAATTTCTCTCTCCCAGCATGAAAACTCTCAAGTGGCCAGCTTGGTTCCCCTATCCGATTTCGTGGTTAAGGGCATTTGCTCTCGCTCAGAGTTTTAGTTTTGTCCTTCGCAGGGGCATTCCTTTTGTCAGCGACGATATCGGCTTTCTGACTCTACTGCTGGCGGCTTGGCTGATTCAGTTGCCTGTGTTTTTTGTGTTTCACTTGTTCGCAGTCAAAATCTTAAATCCCTTACTAATTATGCTGCCGGGGCGCTTTCGCGTTGCGCGCAAGTTCAAGCGCAGGCACACTGGTATTCGATCGCACTTGCGAGAAGGCTTGAATGCTGTTGTAGTGATTTTTTTTGCCTTTAATCTGTCGCTGTTGGTGCAACTTGCGATTTTTTATTGGCCAGCGCGATCGATCGATCCCGCCCAGTTATTAACAGGAATATCTACCCTGACAAATGTTGCCATAGCAGGTGAATTAGATTTCTGGCTGCTCAAATTGGCGGGGGTTTTATCGAGTTTAACGCTGTTAGCGGCCCCCCTATATCAATACGATTTCCGGGTGCGCCGGATGCGGGTGGCTCGAAAATTAGCCGAAATTTCGGAAATGGAAATGACTTGGCTAGAAGCTGAGAAATTTGGCCGTCGAAAAAGAGGTTTGCTAAGGCAATCGGAGATTCAAATCCTCGGATTTATACTTTTAATCGGCGCTGTGATTGGCGGCGGTGTTTTTGTGGTTGACAGTTTGCGGGGAAATCAGCAGTTGTCGCAGTCGGTAAGTGGGGTGGGCAAATTGCCGCCGCTGGCTATGAAAACCGGCGATCCTTACATTCGGGCGCTGATGCGAACTATTTCTGCTAGCGAGTCGAATGTTGCTCGACCTTATCACGTTGTTTACGGTGGCAAATATATATTAGATTTGAGCCGCCATCCTGACTGGTGCGTGAAGATTGTTAATGGCCCGAATCGAGGCAAGTGTACTACCGCTGCGGGCAGGTATCAATTTCTGACTACGACTTGGAAGGAGAAGGCTAAACGCTATCAGGCGCGTCGTGCTAATTTTTTATTCTGGGAAGATTACAGTTTTGAACCAGAAGATCAGGATGCTGTGGTTTATGCTTGGTTGAGCGATCGCAAGTTTTGGAAAGCTGATATTCCTGAGATGTTGCGGCAGGAAAGATTAACCGACGTATTGCGGATGCTTTCGGGAACTTGGACGAGTTTGGGATATGGAATTGAGAACAATTCTATGAGTTCTCGTTTGCCGAAAGTCTACCGGGAAATGCTGCGGGAAGAATTAGAAAATGCTGGTTCTTAGGGAGTTAAATGTTGGTTGTTGACAGTTGAGTGTTAACTGTTAACTGTTAATCTGAGGTGCATCTAAATTTTACAGTCAACTTTGATAAAAAATTATTGTAGAGTGGGCGTCTCGCCGCTCGAACAATACAACTTAAATGCACAACAGCTTAAAGAACTTTATTGGTGATTAACAAGCCAAAGGAATTAAGAAATTACCACTAACAAGTAAGGAGTAATTAGGGCTTGCTGAATAATTAGCTAAAAGGTTTATACAGCAAGGCTTAGGGGATAGGGCGATCGAACAGATCGTGCAACAAATACAGGTAAAATAGTACAGAACCCTTGCACAACCGTTGACTCTCGTGTATCAAAAAGTTGACCCCAGCGGCACCGCACCAGAAAGTTTTGAATTCCCTCACGGGGGAAAATTAGCTTCAGACAACCGTTGGGTGATGATGGCTCAACTAATACCGTGGTCGGAGTTTGAAGCAGAATACGCTCAAAATTTTGGCGCATCTATGGGACCACCGGCTAAATCATTTCGGATGGCATTAGGGGCATTAATTATCAAGGAAAAATTAGGAACTAGCGATCGCGAAACCGTAGAACAAATCAGGGAGAACCCATACCTGCAATACTTTATAGGTTTCTCATCATACAGCAATGAAATCCCATTTGACGCATCGCTTTTGGTTCATTTTAGAAAAAGAATAAGTTTC